>JBDKSY010000001.1:0-4176 GCA_039680395.1 Anaerolineaceae bacterium
TAGCTGGGAAAAATATGAGCAATGGTTTAATTCATGAAGTAAAACTAAATCCACTTGTTGAGATTCATCTACCCGATGGCAGAGTATTCTCTGGTCCCAGGGGTACTCCAGTTGGTACATTTATTAAAGCTTTACCCGACTGGGAAAAGAAGCCTCTCATGGGAGCGGTCATTAATGGTGAATTGCGTGAGCTTACTTTTCCAATTGATATCGAATCACGTGTGCAGCCATTGACAATGGCAGATAGTGATGGGGCGCTCATATATCGTCGCTCACTGACATTCATTCTGGAAGCTGCATTTGAAGATCTCTTCCCTGATCATTATCTATCGGTTGACCACGCCGTTTCTTCTGGTGGATTTTTCTGTGAAGTGCAGAATCACGCGCCATTAACTCCAGATGATATTCAAAAATTAGAAACCCACATGCGTGAAATTGTGAAAGCCGATAAAAAATTTGAACGAAAAAAAGTACCTTTGAAAGAAGCCATTGACTATTTTGCGAAGAAAGGTCAAACAGATAAGACTCGTTTACTGAAATACCGAACGAAAGATTATCTCATTCTATATGCGCTAGATGATCATTTTGATTATTTTCATGGGTACATGGTGCCTTCGACTGGATACTTGCGCTGGTTCGAGTTGATCCCGGTAGAAGGGGGTTTTATTCTCCATTTTACACGCAGGCATCGTCCGACAGAGTTGCTACCAATCTCTTATTCGACCCGTTTGTTATCCACTTTCCGTCAGTATGGAAACTGGCTGACCCGGTTAGGGATCGAAAATGTGGGTGCACTAAATGATGCCATTGAAAGTGGAAAAATCCGCGAAGTTATTCTGGTCTCTGAAGCCTTGCACGAGCAAAGAATTTCGGATATTGCACATCAGATCCTCAACCGGAATCCCAGACCTCTAGTCGTGTTGATCTCCGGGCCTTCATCTTCTGGGAAGACCACATTTTCAAAGCGGTTGAGTGTTCAACTGTTGGCGCAAGGCATTTCGCCATTTCCTTTTGAGATGGACAATTATTTTGTTGATCGTGAAGAGACTCCAAAAGATGAAAATGGTCAGTTTGATTTTGAATCTTTAAATGCATTGAATATTCCGTTGCTGACTGATCACCTGAAACGACTTATTAATAATGAAGAAGTGGAGCTGCGGCGCTATAATTTCAAAACTGGGAAAAATGAGCCAGGTGAAATTGTTCACTTAAAAAAGGATCAGATGATCATCATTGAAGGGATTCATGGGTTGAATCCTGCGCTATTACCAAAATTTCCGATGGAAATGGCTTACCGGATCTATGTTTCATGCCTTACACAATTGAACCTGGATCGCTATAACCGTATTGCGACGACAGATACACGCTTATTAAGAAGAACGGTGCGGGATGCTCGAGAAAGGGGATACAGCGCTTCAGAAACTTTCCAGCATTGGGATTCAGTACGATTAGGTGAACAGCGCCACATTTTTCCTTATCAGGATAATGCAGATGAAATATTCAATTCTGCCCTGGCATACGATTTATCAGCTCTGAAATCTTATGCTGAACCTTTATTAAGGCAGGTACCTTTTGGAACTCCTGAATATATCGAAGCAAAAAGATTGCTTGCTTTTCTGGAATGGTTCTTGCCTCTGGATGTAGATCTGATACCGGATAATTCAATATTACGAGAATTCCTGGGAAATTCCATATTAAAAGATTTTAAATTATGGTAGTACATGAATGAAAAAAAGGGTTGACATGATGTATTGTCAACCCTTCTACTTTTATTCGATCAGTGCGATCATTTCCAAAAACGTTTTATTACCCGGCTTAGCCGTGCAATACCTTCATTGATCCTATCGGGTGGCATCATCGAGAAATTCAAACGCATGGTATTCTGTCCACCACCATTGGCGAAAAATGATTCGCCTGGAACAAATGCGACATTCTCCTCTAATGCGAAGGGGAATAATTCTGTAGTGGACATGGTTTCAGGTAATGTTGTCCAGAGGAAGAGGCCACCTTTGGGGTGTGTCCATTGAACTCCTTCGGGCATGTTTTCTTCCAATGATTCAAGCATGACATCTCTTCGTTCGCGATACACCTTGACAATGGTCTTGACATGTTCGTCAATAAAGCCATGACGACTTACTTCGTATGCTACAACTTGATTGAAGGTCGCTGTATGCAGATCAGCGCCTTGTTTGGCAAGAACTAATTTAGAAATCACTTCTTTTGGGGCAATAACCCAGGCCAGTCGCAGACCAGGAGCTAAGATTTTAGAAAAAGTACTGAGATAAATCACATTTCCAGTATATCCGCCATTTTGAGCTTGCATTTTACTATCAAGGTTCACAACTGAAGGGATGTTCTCTCCTTCAAATCGAAGTTGTCCATATGGATCATCTTCAATAATGGGAACGCCAAAATGATCAGCAATTTCAATCAGTTTAAGCCGACGTGATAAGGGAATTGTGGTTCCTGTTGGGTTCTGAAAATTAGGAAGGATATACATGAACTTGGGACCATACCGCATGGCTTCATACAGATTGTCTGTTTGTATACCATCTTCATCAGAAGGAACCGTGATATATTCTGCTCCATAGGCGTTCCAGGCCTGCAAGGCGCCCAGGTAGGTGGGTGTTTCAACAAGAAGGCGATCACCTCTATTGATAAATACTTTTCCCAGCAAATCTAATGCTTGCTGAGATCCTGATGTGATCATGATATTATCTGCGGATACTTGAATTCCATAACGGGCTGTATGTCGGGCGATCATCTCGCGTAAAGGCATATAGCCTTCTGATGAGCCATATTGCAAAGCGCAGCCACTATTTTCTTTCAATACTTTTCTACATGCTTCCAGGATTTCATCTGCGGGAAATAACTCTGGTGCTGGCATACCGCCAGCAAATGAGATCACTTCTTTCCGTTCAGAAACTTTCAAAAGTTCTCTAATTGCAGAGCTCTTCATTCTTTGAGTTCTTTGAGCGTACCGATGATCCCAGGGGGTTTGCATTCTTTCTCCTTTTCAAATGAGTTTTATGCTACAAAAACCTATGCGGGAGGTAAAACCTCCCGCATTGATCTATAAAAAAATCATTTTGCTTTTGGAAACCGGCTGACTATCATTGCGCTTGTAGGCAGTGTAACCTTATCTCCTGAAACCAGTTCTGCAGGGGCTTTACCGGTTGCTTTGGGGGATCCCTGATAAATGAAAATTGGTGTGCCCTCTGATGAGGATTTTATCTCAACGGATGCCTGACCGGTCAGGTAACCTTCGCTGTCAACAGCGCAACTGGTAACAACACCAATCACTCGACCTTTTTGGTCTACTACCGGATCACCATGATGTGCCATGCGAACACCGGTTTCGGTAAATCGGAAGCGAGCTACAATCGTCTTGCGTTTCTTTTCTCTTTCCATGAATGCTTCTCGACCAATGAACCAGGGTTTGTATGTCTTTACGTAGCTACCAAATCCAGCTTCAGCTACACCCAGGTTCAAATCACCTCCCATTTCGTGACCATATAAGGGAAGACCTGCTTCGGTGCGAAGGGAATCACGTGCACCCAGGCCGCATGGTTTCAGGCCAAGAGGGACACCCGCTGCCATCAATGCATTCCAGAATTCTACGGATTTATCGGGATGCACGAACAGCTCAAATGCCATCTTTTCGCCCGTATAACCCGTGCGAGAAACCACCAGATCAAAGCCACCGATCACTGCTTCGCAAAGTTCTGTGCGTTTCAAAGCCATAACGCGCTTTTTTGTTTGCGCATCACAACCTAAAGCTAAAAGAATATCTCGTGATTTTGGTCCCTGCATTGCAATGTCCACCCGCATATCTTTGCCCTCTTTTGGATCACGCAAATTTCTGAGGATCACATTCTTGCCAAAGGCTCTGGCGGAAGGGAATTTCTTATCTACCAGGACTTCGCCATGGAGAACACTATTCAGCCATGCCCAGTCCTTATCATCATTGGAAGCATTGACCACGACCAGGTATTTATCTTCGGAGCGACGATATACCAACAGGTCATCAATCACATTGGAATCTACATCCAGAAAATGAGTGTAACAGGATTCGCCAACTTGCAGAGCTGCAATATCATTGCCGCAAACACTGTCAAGGAAAACAGGTGCTTCTTTACCTTCTGCCTGATATACGCCCATGTGTGATACATCGAA
>JBDKSY010000002.1:0-10577 GCA_039680395.1 Anaerolineaceae bacterium
AAAACCAGAGCAAGCTGGCTTAACATACATAAATCTCCGCTTGAACCCAAAGAACCCTGTGATGGAATCTCTGGCAATAAATTCAAGTTGAGCATTCTCAAGATAGTTTCGACAATTTCTCTTCTAATGCCACTGTGACCGGCGGTCAAAGCATTTGCCCTGACCACCATTGCAGCGCGAACAATTTCATCGTCTAGTGGTTTCCCTACGCCTACAGAATGACTTAATACCAGGTTTCTGCTCAATTTTGCAGAATCAGCTTCGTTTATCTTTCTATCCGCAAATATCCCAAAACCAGTATTAATTCCATATACTGGCCTTTTTTGGTTTACGATGGTATCCAGCCATTGTTTCGACTGGTCCAGTTTATTCTTTCCATCTTGGGAGAGAATTACTTCATCGTGATCTCGAGCTATTTTCACCAACTGCTGAAGCGTAAGAGATTGACCATCAATTGTTGTCATAGCACCTCAAAAAAGGAAATACCCCAGGAGAATTGAGACTGCAGGAACACTGATATTATCGAAATCTTTGATGGAAATTGATTCCACCAAAGCCGCCACCAAAGAAATAATGGTTACCGGTAATAAGAAAGTTCCTAAAGGTTGAGAAAACACACCAACAGCAGCATAAATAGCTAAAACGATAATGGTAAAAATCCAGCCACCGAGGAACATTGAAATACTCCCCAGCAGTGATTTATTTGTAGACCAGGGAAGAGCTGGGCTGTTTATTCTACTTCCAATAATGTCTGCCAACCCGTCACCACCACATAACATCATCAATGCAGTGATCCCAATAGGATTACTCTTCCAGAAAGTCAGAGTCAAAATTACAAATACAATGCCATAAAATAGAGGTCCTCTTAATATTTCCCTTCGATTGCCACTGCGCGACATCGCATCTACTGAAGCCTGATCTTTGATCACCCCAAATCCTACCAGCGCAAATTGAATGCTGATCCCTAAAGGGATGATAGAGGCTAAAAAGCGAGCTGCAGGATGATCAGGAAAGAAAAGCCAACACAGAACGAAGATCAGTCCAGTTCCAGTATGAATAACTTTCCGACTCAGTGCCGAACTGATCCAGCCACGATGTGCAATAAAATCCACCAGTCTCAGCCAAACCAAAGCAATTGCCAATGTAACAATGAATGCCACCCAGATACTATGAAACACAAGTGACTCCGATTACCGAATTTTTCTTCGCCTATCCAATTCACGGTTCATATCTTTTTCAGCAATATCTGCTCTTTTGTCGTAAAGCTTTTTCCCCTTTGCAAGAGCAATATCAATTTTCGCTAACCCATCCTTTAAGTAAACCTTTACGGGTACGATGGTCACCCCTTTCTGTCGTACCGCATTCCAAAGCTTCAGCACTTCCTTTTTATGAAGCAGCAGCTTCCGTTTACGTAAAGGATCATGGTTGAATCGGTTAGCACTTTCATAAGGAGCAATATGCGCGCCTAGCAACCATGCTTCTTTGTTCTCGATCTGCACGTAGGCTTCACTCAAACTCATTTTTCCTTCACGGATGGATTTGATCTCACTTCCCAGCAGCACCATTCCTGCTTCGAAGTGTTCTATTAAAAAATATTCAAAATTCGCTTTACGATTAGTTGCAACGACTTTCACAGGCATTGCGTTATTGTAGCATAGAACTTCTGCTATCGAAAAAACAGTTGCTCATTTTCGATCCATAATTATTGGGTTTGTATTGCTTCTCTGTATCAAAACAAGTTGCAGTTATAATTTACTTGACACAGGATAAAGCCGTATGTGCATTTGTTGATAAACCAGGAGGTGACTTGTGAATGAAATCGCTGTAGCTTTAGGTGGTGGCGGAATACGTGGTATAGCTCACATCGGAGTATTAAAAAAGCTGCAAGAAATTGGATACTCAATAAAAGCAGTCACCGGAACAAGTGCAGGAGGTCTGGTAGGAGCAGTATTTGCCAGTGGTTTTTCTCCTGAAGAAATTGAAGACATCATTTATAACGTGAATCAAAAAGCCTTCTTTTCTTTATCCTCAAGCGATGTACCTTCCTTGCTCAGCTTACAAGGCTTAACCAAGATGCTTACCGAGCTTCTTGGTGATCGGATGTTTGATTCTCTGAAGATCCCATTTGCCTGTACTGCAGTTGACCTGGAGACAGCGCAGGAGATCATTATAAATCAGGGTAGAGTGATCGAGGCTGCCCTTGCAACAGCTGCATTTCCTGGTGTGTTCCCACCCATAAAACTTGGCGAATGCACACTGGTTGATGGAGGAGTTTTAGACCCGGTTCCTGTTGCTCTTGCCCGCTGGCTGGCACCTTCTATTCCAGTGGTAGCCGTCTGCTTATCGCCTGAACCTCAGCGATGGGGGCACCTTCCAGCATTTTCTGTACCCCCAGTAGTTCCTATCCCCCATGTGATCATGGATCAGGTTTCTCATTCAAAATACTTGCAGGCTTTTCAAGTTTTTTATCGTTCAATGGATGTTATCAGTCGTTCATTGGCAGAATTAAGAATGCAAATTGATAAACCAGACGTAATCTTAAGACCAGATGTAGAAAACATTGGCCTTTTGGATAATGTTGACCCCCAGGAATTAATACAATCGGGAGAAGCAATCGTAATGGCTTCTCTTGAACAAATAAGGCTCAAATTATCATGGAGAAGCAGGCTCTTCCGAAAATTCCAGCACCCTGAACCTCCAGGAATTCCAATTTCCAGCATGATCAAGAATCCTAAAGAATCCCTTACATAAGAAATCTCTTTACTGATATCCTCATAGTTTCTATGCTTGTTAACAATAGGAAATTTATTACTGATGCAAACAGAGAATACTAAAATTGTTACTATTGAATACGCTGATCGGATTGTCCGGTTTAAAAACTCGCTTACAGCACCCGCTGCTTCAGTCCTCGTTCTGTTCCATGGGTTGACAGGCGATGAAAACTCTATGTGGATTTTTACTACAAAACTTTCCAACTCCTTTGCAATTATTGCCCCACGTGCACCTTTACCTGCTCCAACAGAAGGTTTCAGTTGGGTGAATATTGAACAATCAAAAGGAAATATTCTTCTTGATTTGCAACAAGAAACCAGTAAATTTGATGACTGGTTGACTCAATTCTTGCAATCGAATGGTTTATCAGATCTCCCGATCCATCTGGCTGGCTTTTCTCAAGGGACATCAATGGTGTATTTATTGATGCTTCTTTATGCAGAAAAATATCATTCAGCAATCTGCATGTCAGGTTTTTTACCCAATGGTTCAGAAACATGGATCACACCTGAAAAAGTCGCAAATGCCCACTTTTTTATTTCTCATGGAAATAAAGACAAAATCGTACCTGTTTCACAGGCACATCTTGCCGTAAACCTGTTAAAACAAGCGGGTGCTAATGTGACATATTGCGAGGAGGAAACTGCTCATAAAATGTCAGCCACCTGCCAGAAGAAATTACAAATATATCTTGAAGGAATTCAGATTTAACGGTTTTGGAATAATGTTACCAGACCCAGAATTCCACCTGTAACGATCAGCAGCCCGATGATCAGCCCCATAGGTATAGAACCTACAGAAGAAATCGCACTTTGATCTTGAAAAGTAGGGATGACTAATTCTGCAGGGGCTGTATAGGTTGGTAATCGCGTTGGCACACTGGTAACAATGAATTGAGCTGCCAGGGTGGGATTAATGGTAGAAGTAACTAATGGTGTCGGTGTCGCAGGTGGTTCAACAATGGGTAAATCAGCTCCTCCCAATATGACTAAAGGAGAATAAACCCATCCCTGGCTACCTAGCACTCCAGGATATTCTATCAATATCCAATCTCCACCGCTTGTTCTGCCCAATGCTGGAGCTTGCTGGTTCATTAAGAGCACACCAATGCCATCATACTCTGTACCTGGTCCTGAACGGACATTTATCTGTGGCATATCCGCGTCATTACGGACGGTGATCCAGGAAGCCATGGAGGTACTGGTGACAGTAGGAGCGCTGTCAGTTGCCTGAAGCATAGTTGATCTTGCTTGAACAGGTGAAATGATCAGGCTGGTAATGAACACGCCTGAAATCAGAATAAGGAAAATGATGAGTAATTTTTTTGACATATTAATTCTCCCAAAAAATCTGGGATGATACCAGTGTTTTTTGATTATAATCTATTCTATGGACACTAAAATATATCACGGTAATATAACGCCTTCAGAAATTGCACAAGGGTTGATGGCTTATTTTGATAGAGGTAACTATCGAGTACAACAGGTAGGCGATCAAAACCAGGTAACAGTGCAAATTGCTACGATAGATCATCCGTTATCCGGCGGGCAAACCGCAATGTCAGTGCGATTGGAAAATGTTGAAGATGGCATTTCTGTAACGATCGGCCAACAGGTATGGTTTGGTGTAGCTGCCAGCCTGGGTGCTACCGCGATTGCCGCGTTACGAAATCCATTTAGTTTATTGGGAAGGTTGGATGATCTGGCTCAAGATATAGAGTCGCTGCAGATCCGTGATAAGGTGATCCAGGTTGTCGAAAGTATCATCCGTTCCAAAGGAGCTGGTTATGAACTTTCGGAACGTCTGCGTAGGATAGTGTGTGATTATTGCACTACTGCCAACCCTGTCGGTGAAGCCCATTGCATCGCGTGTGGAGCCCCCCTGGGGAATCAACAACCCTTTACTTGTCCACATTGTGGTTTTGTTTTAGTTAAAAATGAAATATACTGCCCGAATTGTGGAAACCCATTACCCTCAATAAAAATTCGGTAACTTTTTAAAATCTACAGGTACAAACATTCCTATTTGCTTAGGATTTTCGATGTAGTAATTTGTTGAATAAAAAAGTTCTAATCTTCTTTTGCATTGTTTTTTCATTTTTATTTAATTTTTATGAGATAATAGAGAAATTCTTTTAAGACTCGTACCAGGGTGTGCAATCAATTATGAAGTGGGATGTAAATCAATTTTGTGATATTGCGAAAATTCCTGGGATTCGCATTGGTCAGGAACAGGATACAGATGCCCTCACTGGTTGCACCGTTATTATCGCAGCTGATGGAGCTGTTGGAGGTGTTGACCAGCGGGGAGGTTCGCCTGGAACCCGGGAAACTGATCTTCTACGCCCGATGCATATGGTAGAACACATCCATGCAGTCCTTCTTACTGGTGGTTCAGCATTTGGATTGGATGCAGCCGCTGGTGTAATGAAATACCTTGAAGAGAATAAAATTGGATTCAATACCGGTGTTGTACCTGTTCCCATCGTCCCGGCTGCAGTTCTTTTTGACCTGGCAATTGGAGATGCTTTTATCCGTCCAGACCTTCAAATGGGTTATCAGGCATGCGTCAATGCTTCACTCGAATCTCCAAAACAGGGCAACTTCGGCGCAGGTTGCGGAGCGACGGTTGGTAAGATTTTCGGCATGTTAAGCGCAATGAAATCCGGAATTGGTCACGCAGCACTTGAGATATCATCTGGGATATTCATCGGTGCAATCGTGGCTGTAAATGCCTTTGGGGATGTCATTGACCCTTCTTCGGGAGACATTCTTGCGGGAGCTAGACCTGTTCAAAAAGGTCCTCTGCAATTAGGTGGGAAAGAAAAATTTGCCAATACGCTCGATGTACTGCGTAGTTTTACTGGCCAGACCATAATGAAATTCGCTTCAAGTCAAAATACAACTATAGGTGCAATCGTTACCAATGCGCGCCTTACCAAAGAAGAAGCCAATAAAGTTGCCCAGATGGGACAGAATGGTCTCGCCTTAACCATCAATCCTGCTCATACCATGATGGATGGTGATACACTTTTTACCATGGCCACTGGTAAAAGGAAAGCTGATGTGAATATCATCGGCGCATTTGCACCGATGGTTGTGGCTCAAGCCATAATCAATGCCGTAACCAATGCAGAGCCTGTTGCTGGCTTACCATCATATAAAATTTTGAAACCTTGAAAGGAAAATTCATGGTCACCATTATTGCCGATACTACTTGTAGCATTCCAGTTAGTGAATTGGAACAGATGGGTGTCTACGTATTACCACAAATTATTATTTTTGGTGATGAAAGCTACCGTGATGATACAGAAATTGATCACGCTACATTTCTAAAAAAATTGACAGCATCTTCTGCATTGCCCAAAACTGCTGCACCACCTCCTGCACTGTATACGCCAATTTATAAAAAAGAATTTGAAGCTGGGAATAGTATGGTAGTCATTTGCCCTTCTACTGAAATGAGCGGTACTGTTCGCAGCGCAGAGCACGCAGCCCAGGATTTTCCAAATGCAGACATACGTATCGTGGATACACGCACTATCGGTTCAGGACTTGGCAGCATCGTACGATGTGCGGTTGCCTGGGCGAAAGAAGGTCTATCCGCAGATGAAATTGTGGCAAAAGTGAAAGAAATGTCCTCTCGGGAGCATGTATTTTTCCTGGTAGATACACTTGAATATTTGAAGAAGGGTGGCAGAATCGGTGGCGCAGCTGCTTTATTGGGTTCGATCATGCAGGTCAAACCTATCCTTACCATTATTGAGGGCAAAGCAGAGCCATTCGAAAAGCAGCGAACAAAAGTCCGGGCAATTGCCAGGTTAAAAGAACTTACTCAATCAGAATGTCCAGATGGAATGGATTGTCATGTGACAATCATGCACGGTGCGGTTAAAGAAGAAGCTGAAATTCTTGCAAAAGAATGCAAAGAATTACTTCACGTGAATGAAGTAAGGTATTTCGACTTACCACCTGCCATCATGGTGCATGCAGGACCTGGTGTACTGGCGATCAGTTATTTTGTGCCAGCCGCCAAATAATTCACCGTGCCAAAAGGATCCTGGAGACAGGGTCCTTTTTCTTTTTAAATTTCTTGTGGAAAAATCGCTTTATACCTTACTCCTACTCGGGGTTCAGCCATCATAGGGGCAACTGTATCACGCCATTTTAAATAATGAGAAGTGTTCTTGTGGGCAGAAACATCATCAATTGTTTTATAGATTTCAATAAGAACAAATTGTTCAGGGATATCTTCTTGTTGAATAAATTCAAAACGAAGAATTCCAGGTTCTAAATTGCTATTCTTCACGTTTTCGAGAGTTGCAGAAATAAAGGTGGGGATAAATTCTGGAATTACGTGGATCATGACATGAGAAATGATCATTAATACCTCCAAAAAAACTTGTCCATACATATCGGATCAACGCTGTCAAATAATCATAATTACTTCAGTATTATATAATTATTGAGATTTCACAAGCATTTCTACGTTAACTTCATAATAAGCGGACACAATATGACAAAAATTATGAGTGCGATAAAAACGCATTTGGATTCGAGCATTCATTTGCGTGCGATTGTTTTTTCTATTGGCTATTTTCTAGTTCTTCGGGTTTTCACTAGCTTGATCGTACTGATACTCAGCTCCACAATGGATCCAGTATCATCGCCCCAATCATTAATTTCAACCTCATCTCTTTCTTCATATCAATCTGAAGGAAAAATCTTTAATCTTTTTATTACACCCTGGTACCGGTGGGATGCTGTACATTATCTGGATATTGCGGAAAATGGGTATGCATCAGATAGGAATACAACAGTATGGCCACCACTTTACCCTTTGCTTATCAAACTTTTTTCAATTACCAATGGCTCGTTTTTATTATCTGCAATAATAGTTTCCAACCTGGCTTTCATTTGTGCTTTATTTTTACTTTACCTTTTGATATCCACTGAATACAATGAAGAAACCGCTCGAAGAACATTACAATATTTGATCATTTTTCCCACGGCTTTTTTCTTTGTTGCACCTTACTCAGAATCCCTCTTTTTAGCCTTATCAGTGGGCTTCTTCCTGGCAATCAATAAACAAAAATGGTGGTTGGCTGGATTGTTGGGAATTGCCGCAGTGTTAACTCGCTTGCAAGGAGTATTTCTGGTAATTCCATTAATTTGGATGCTATTTGAAAATATAATGAAACAAAAAGGATTCACAAAACGGCAGATAATTAATTTGCTTATTCCAATTGGTTTAATTACAGCCGCGTTCATTTTCTATTTTATTTCCATTCATATCATTTTAAATCGAGAATGGCCATGGATGACTTTACATAGTAATTGGTCGCAAAAGATCAGTTTCCCCTGGGAAGGGTTGCTTGGAAATATTAAAATGCTCACTGGAATTTCACCATTACTTTCCAATTCGTATATTTCCACATTTTTTGATGCGTTTATCTTCCTTGGTAGCATAATCTTGTTAATCGTTACAGTAAGGCGCTTGAAACCTGAGTATTTACTTTATTCAATATTCTTATTATTATCCATTTCATTGATAATTAATGAAAATGGCTTTCTTGAAAGCACTTCCAGATACGTATTAACAATTTTTCCTCTTTTTATTACACTTGCATTGACGTTAAGGAAGGGCAGTCGAATAGTTTGGAGTGTTTTTTCACTGGTCAGTTTATCCATATTGCTTATAATTTTTTATAATTGGGGTTGGGTAGCATAAAATTATTACTACGAAAGTTTTGGAGGAATTTATGGAGTACACACATTTAGGCAGATCGGGATTACAGGTAAGCAAACTATGCCTGGGTACCATGAACTTTGGGCCACAGACAACCGAGTCAGATAGCTATCAGATCATGGATTTTGCTCTGGATGCTGGGTTGAATTTTTTCGACACAGCCAATGTTTACGGCAAGGTCGAAGGTGAAGGTGTAACCGAACAGATCATAGGACGTTGGCTGGCACAAGGTGGAAAAAGAAGAGAGAAAATCGTTCTTGCAACCAAGGTTTATGGTCGTATGGGTCAAGGAATAAATGAACAACGCCTGTCGGCTTATCATATTATTCAGGCATGTGAAGGCAGCCTGCGTCGTTTGCGAACAGATCACATTGACCTTTATCAAATGCACCACATTGATGTTGAAACACCCTGGGAAGAAATTTGGCAGGCAATGGAGACCCTGGTTCAACAAGGGAAAGTTATTTATGTTGGCAGTAGTAATTTCGCTGCCTGGAATCTGGTTCAAGCACAAGAAACAGCACACAAACGGAATTTCTTTGGCCTGATTTCAGAGCAAAGTCACTACAACTTACTTACCCGTTCAATAGAACTTGAAGTCATCCCTGCTTGCAGAGTATACGGGATTGGATTGATTCCCTGGAGTCCACTGGCAGGTGGCAGATTGGGAGGAATTCTCGAAAAAGCAAAAATGGGAAGGCGAGCAAAAGAAAGTTTACAACAAGAAGTCGAGAATAACCGAGAAAAATATGAAGCATATGAAAATTTCTGCGCTGCGATCGGAGAAAAACCTGCTGATGTCGCGCTTGCCTGGGTCATTCAGAATCCGGTGGTGGCTTCTCCCATTATTGGCCCACGAACATTGGAACAATTACAGGGTAACCTGCATTCGCTTGAAGTAAAACTATCCAATGAAATGATGAAAACTCTTGATTCTATCTTTCCTGGTCCAGGTGGTGAAGCACCAAAAGCTTATGCCTGGTAATGATCCATTTCAGATCATCTATCAAGATGAAAGTATTATCGTGATAAATAAGCCATCAGGATTACTGACAATTCCTGATGGCTATCATCCTGAAATTCCCTGCCTGAAGAATTTGCTTTCTCATCAGTTCGGAAAGGTTTTCACGGTGCATCGTTTGGATAAAGATACTAGTGGCATCCTGATCTTTGCCAGAACGCAGGAAGCGCATAAAATTCTCAGTTACCAGTTTGAAAGCAGGATCATTAAAAAAGAATATAGGGCAATCGCAGTATCCAGTTCAATCGCATGGGAAGAGATCACCTGCACTCTTCCCCTACGAGTAAATGGCGATCGAAACCATCGCACAATTGTTGATCAAATGAATGGAAAATCAGCAGGAACCATTTTCCGTCTCATGCAGTCTTCGAATGAATATCATTACCTTTTTACCTGGCTATTAAATGGCTACACGCATCAGATCAGAAGCCATGCTGCTGCTCTTGCCATTCCACTCTTATCTGATCCCCTTTATCATCATATATCTGTCCCCCGAGAAGTTCAACTTCGATTTGACATCATCCCACGGGTTGCGCTTCATGCATTTTCGATCAGCTTTGAACATCCAACATTAATGGAAATAATGACATTTTCTGCTGAAATCCCATCAGATTTTCATAATGCACTTCAAGGATTATCGCTTATTTGACCATCGCAGGAGCTATTTCAATCGGACGGCTTAATGGAAGTTTGGTAATCCGTTTTCTATGCTGTCTTTATTTTTTGCTCATAGTATATGAAACCCCAAACCCGAACATCAGATTATTTAATGAATCAGTACATTTTTCCTCCTTCCCTGAAACAATTGATTCTCTTACACAACAAAAACAGTCGAGAAATTCCATTGTGCTTTAAATATAATATTGAGGTTAGGAGGTTAATACTGTGACGGATAAAACAGAAGCTGTTCAACGTATGCAAGATTTCATCAGCGTACATCTTACCGAAGATATATCTTTGTCCGAACTGGCAGAAGCAGCTCACTTCTCACCATGGTACGCTATACGATTATTTAAGGAGCTAACAGGGGTAACCC
>JBDKSY010000003.1:0-14550 GCA_039680395.1 Anaerolineaceae bacterium
TGTAGTGCTCGAAAAAATAGTACTTCTACTTCGGGGTTTAACTGCTTTTCAACACCGATTACCTTTACTTCTGTCAAATATCCCGTATTTTCAAATGGTTTTAGCAGCCGAGTGAGCCTTTGAGTAAATGGGATGTCTGATGTTTTCGTATCCCTGAGAGCGCTGATGGATTGCCGCACATCTTTTAAGGCATCATCAGCCAGGGTTTCAGCGGTTGACAACAACTCTGTTGCACTGCCGGGGTCTTTCTTCATGGTTGCCTGCGCTGCTTTTATCTGCATACTGATCGTTGTAAGATAATGCCCCAATCCATCATGGATTTCGCGTGCCATACGGTTACGCTCTCGAGTTAATGTTAACTCTTCGACTTGATTTGCATATAACTTTAATTGCTCATTGGTTGCTTCCAGGTCTTTTACTAATCCTTCGATCTCAATACGAGACCTTTCTTCATTGACAACCATTTGCGTGAAACTCACAATAAAGAATTGGCTTCCTACCAAAATCGGTAAGTGAGAGAAAACCGTCTGCATGCCTGATGAAAAATTCAGACTTACTGCATATCCAGCGGCTATGAGCAAATTAAAGATAAATACATCATTCGAACCTAATAATACCGAAGAATGGACAATGATTGGTAAGAATAACAATGCTGCCAGGTCTATTCCATTGGTTAGATACACTATCAAGCAGCTCAGCACAAGCTGGCTGCCAAAGTAAACAATATTAGCCCATGAAAAATTAGTTTTTACGCAAAAGCCATACCCATATATTCCATTAGCAAGGTAAATGACTCCTAAAACGATCAAAAGAAATATCTGCAAACTTTTGAGAGTATCGAATTTAATGAAAATAAAAAAATAAGTGACCAGAACAACCATGGCAAAAGCCAGGTCGGTACCTGCACCGGTCATAATTTTCGAGCGATATTTGTGTGACATACCATGCAATTATAGCATCCTGTAAATTTACCAGACTATGCCTTCTTTCACATTTATTGATAGGTCATGAACGTGACTGATGGAACTTCTCTCATATTGATCAGGAGTTTATTATCAATATATCTCTATGAGTGAGTAGAAAGGGTATCATGAATGAATGTATTATTGCTTTACCCAGAATTTCCTGACACATTTTGGAGTTTCAAACACGCACTTCGATTTATAAATAAAGAAGCATCTTCTCCACCACTTGGCTTGATCACAGTAGCTGCCATGCTTCCTGAAGCATGGAATAAGCGTCTTATTGATTTAAATGTTCGAAATTTAAAGGATTCAGACATTAAATGGGCGGATTTGGTCTTTGTCAGCGCAATGATCATTCAAAAAAAATCAACCCGTGAAGTCTTTTTACGTTGCAAGGAACAAAACAAGAAAATTGTTGCTGGTGGGCCATTATTTACTGCCGAATATGAAGAATTTGAAGACCTCGTTGATCATTTCGTACTGAACGAAGCAGAAATCACACTGCAACCATTCCTTCAAGATTTCCAAAACGGGACTGCCAAGAAGCTCTACCAGACAAATGAATTCTGTGACATAAAGGATTCGCCAATACCCCAATGGAATCTTATTGATCTGAAGAAATATGATTCCTTGAGCATTCAATTTTCACGAGGATGCCCTTTTAATTGTGATTTTTGTAATATTACTGCGTTGTTGGGTCATAAGCCACGGATAAAAACAGCCCAACAAATTATCAATGAATTAGACCTGATGTACTCATTGGGTTGGCGCCGTAATATCTTTTTTGTTGATGATAATTTTATTGGCAACAAAAGAATATTAAAAGAAGAAATATTGCCAGCTCTCATTGAATGGCATAAAAATAAAACGGGCTGCCAGTTCATCACTGAAGCCTCTGTCAATCTTGCAGATGATGAAGAGTTAATGAAGCTGATGGTAGAAGCTGGTTTTAAATCGGTATTTGTTGGCATTGAGACACCATCTGAAGAAGGTTTGACAGAGTGTCAAAAAACGCAAAACAAAAACCGAGATCTTGTTCAGACTGTCAAAGAAATGCAGCATGCCGGGTTGCAGGTTATGGGAGGTTTCATTGTAGGTTTTGATAGTGATAATGAAAACATTTTTAAAAGGCAAATTGAATTTATTCAACAAAGTGGGATTGTTACAGCGATGGTAGGATTGCTCCAGGCACCCATTGGAACAAAACTATATCAAAGATTGCAGACCGAAGGCAGGATAGTCTCCGATATGTCAGGTGATAATGCGGATGGAACTACCAACATCATTCCAAAGATGGATCTTGTTTCATTAAAGGATGGATATTTCGAAATATTACGAGAAATATATTCGCCCAAACTATTCTACGAAAGAGTTGCAAACTGCCTGGCATCTTATCAACCTGCAGTGCAAGCAGTTCAGTTGGAAGCGAACGAAATATATGCTTTCTTTCGCTCCATATGGAAGTTGGGTATTTTGGGAAAAGAAAGAAAATATTATTGGAAGCTATTCTTCCACACCCTCTTCCATGAACCAAAAAAGTTTCCCCTGGCAATAACATTTTCGATTTATGGGTATCATTTCAGGAAAGTGTTTGAAAATAATATCAAATTGGAGAATTCAAAGAGTTAGTGTCTACCCCCGACAAAGTACTTACTGCTCACACAGGAAAAAGAACTTTCCTGTGTGAGCATTCTTTTTAAACTAATTCTTTTCGAATTCGCGCACTTAGAAAGTCCAATATCCACACAACAATGATGATCGCATATATTGCTGTTCCAGCTTTCGAGTACTCAAATGAATTTATTCGTTGAGAAAGGTAATAACCAATACCTCCACCACCAACAAAACCGATCACGGTGGAAATACGGACGTTAATATCCCAATGATAGATCGTAAATGACAGAAAATCTGGCACAATTTGAGGTATCACTGCATAAAAGATCACCTGTGCCCAATTAGCTCCGGTTGATCGTAAAGCCTCAATTGGACCAGGATCTATGCTTTCGACGGATTCCGAAAACATTTTCCCCAATGAAGCCGTGGTTACCAATACGAGAGCTAAAATTCCCGCAAATGGCGTTCCGTATCCCACAATAAGCGCAAATATGGTTGCCATCACCAGCGGTTCATACGCTCTGATCAAATTCAGTATTGAGCGAACCACATAATAGATCACTGAACCAATTGCTCCATGGCGCGTAATATTGCTGGCAGCCATAAAGCTCAACGGAATTGCAAAAATTGTTCCAATGGTTGTTGCCAATAATGCCATGAATATCGTTACAACTAATGCATCAACCACATCTTTCACTGTGGCTGAAAACATCAATTTCGTATTCTTTACATCAACTTCTGCTGTCAGCTTTACTGGAACACCATCTTTTGTGGCAAGGATGGGACGAATTTCAACCTCTTTGACAAATTCACCGTTTGAATCAGTTCTTAACCTTCCGGCACTAAGTTTATTTCCATCCGGAAAATACCACCACAACGCCACACCAGTATTAGGATCCAATTCTTTTCCATAAAAATTAAATTTCTGTCCGATCTCACCGCAATCAATATCTGCTTCGATCCGCGGACCAGAGATTTCATGTTTGCTCGGTTCTGCAGAACCACACGGAACAGGAAAATCATATTGATATGTTGCAATCGCAGAAGATTGCGTAAATATGTCTGGTAATGCAAATTCTCTTAGTATCTTTCCAGCTTTAGGTGCTGAAACGATCAATTTTATTGGATCGAATTGTGTTACTTTCGCACTGATATAATAGGCAGCCGATAAGGCAATTATTATCAAAGCAAATCGAGCGGGTTTTAAGATTTTTTCCAATGATTTCATGGCTACCTGATCTTTTCTCGCAATTTGGCGCTAAAGAAATCCAATATGATGACCACGAGAGCTATCGCAATAAAAGCACTGGATAGAGAACGGTAGTCGCCTAACATGATCCACTGGTAGAGGAAAAATCCGATACCTCCTCCACCAACAAAACCAATGATCGTAGAATTTCTGACATTGATATCCCATCTGAAAATAGTCAAAGCAGTGAACGGTGGAACAATTTGTGGTACTACTCCATATCGGACGATTTGAATCCAATTTGCCCCAGTCGCGCGAATGGCTTCGATTGGACCGGTATCAATCCCTTCTATCACTTCTGAATACAATTTACCCAATGCAGCAATAGTATGGACAGTTATTGCCAGCATCCCAGGGAAAGGTCCAAGACCTACGATAACCACAAAGATGATAGCCAGTATCATTGCTTCGATGGAGCGAAAAAAGTTCAAAATTGTGCGAACAATGGTATAGATCGCCATTGTTATCACGTTGCCACTCATTAAATTACGTGCAGCCAGAAAACTTATAGGGATAGCCAATAATGCGCCAAGCGTTGTCGCCAGGAAAGCCAATGCAATGGTCTCATAAATACCCTGGACGAGATAGCCACCTGTCTTTGTTAGTTGAATTCCCTTGATCTCGCGTGATTGTATGATAGTGGGTTGATGTGGAGATGGATTTGTAGGATCGGTGGAATTGGTTAAGGCACGTGGAGGAACCGCGATAAAAAATGTAACTTTCCCTTCATTATCCGATACGGATTCCCACGAACCAGATAATGCAGAAATGGGATCATGCCATTCAAGTGTTACCGGGTAATCTGGCCATAACCCTTCCGCAGTGATTGTTACATACTCATTGACATTTGCACATGATGGGAAGGCTTTAATCCTTATTCCATTTTCAGTTCGATCCGAGACAGGAGGATTCTGTGAGCAAGGCACTTCCACATAAACGAATGCCTCTTTCGTTTCGGTTTTCTTTTCGAATAATTTCGGATGTAGCATCGGCTGAATTACAGCCTTTGCTCTTTCTGGATTCTGAAAAAGTGCCGCTAAATTGAAATCAGTTACTTTTATTCCAATCCCATAAGCGATAATTATCCAGATGACAATCGCAAAGGCCATTCTTGCGCCTTTTTGCAGAATTACATCTATGACATTCCATATCCAGAACGCACAAATAAGAATATACCAGGCTGGATGTTTGTACCAGACCACCGCTAAAAGCGCAGAGATCGCCAGAACCATTATTGCTGTGCCACGTTTTCCTCTCTTTTGGTACATCTGTCCCAGTCCGGGCAAGATCAAAGAAAGAATTATGGCAATTATCTTTGGCCGTTTTCGAAGTGTGATGATATCAGAGAAGCTCATTATGCCCCTACCTGAGTAGCATGTACCTCTTGCGCTTCTTCCCCATATATTTCTTTGAAGCGTTCTCGATTGATCTCCTGCGCATCACCCTCGAACACTTTTTTGCCATCTTTTAATGCAATTACATGTGTAGCGTATCTTTGAACAAGATCTAAAAAGTGAAGGCTACAAATCACGGTAGTTCCATGAGCTTTATTCAATTGTTCCAGGTATTGAAGAATCGTGTGAGCTAAAACCGGATCCAGACTGGCTACTGGCTCATCAGCCAGCATTATTTTTGGTTCTTGCATTAAAGCGCGAGCTATACCCACTCGTTGTTGTTGTCCACCTGAAAGCGCATCGGCACGTTCTTTAGCCTTATCAGAAATTCCTACGGTATCCAACGCCTCGATCGCGCGTTGCTTTTCTTTGGTCGGCCAGATTCCAAATAAGGAAGGAATTGTGCTAGCATAACCCAACCGGCCACTTAATACATTCGTCATTACCGATGATCGTCTCACCAGGTTGAACTGTTGAAAGACCATTCCAATATGACGGCGAATTTTTCGCAGTTCACTTCCCTTTGCAGCTGTGATATCAATTCCATCCCAGATGATCTGACCTTCGGTGGGATCAATCAATCTGTTAATGCATCTCAGCAAAGTTGATTTCCCTGAACCCGATAAGCCAATAACCACTAGAAATTCACCATCCGGCACAGAAAAATTGACATCAGTTAATGCCTGTGTTCCATTTGGATAAGTTTTTGATAAATGCTTAACTTCTAACACGCTTCCATCCCTTTTTAAAAAAGAAGGAGGAGAAAAAATCCTCCTCCTTCTCCATAGTGAAAAACCTACTTCACTGCTGAAGTGTAGTCAAAACCTGCAGCCTGGATATAGACACGGAAATCATCATAGAATGAATCTTCGCATTCTTTCACAGATTCAAATTCGTAAATGGCTTTTAGAATGGCTTTTCCATCTTCGGTAGATGACATTTGAATAAAAGCATCTTTAAACTTTTGGACCATTTCAGGAGACATCGAGGTCGCAAATGAAATGTTATCGTTAGGAATTACTGGATCTGTTCGCCAGATCACGTCAATTTTCTCCATAACATCTGGGATTTGCTCCTGCAGTGTCGGATTTGTGCGCACATCAATGAATGTTGCGCCAAAATCACAGATACCACCAGCGTTTAAGGCTGTGATCACTGTTGGATGCCCTTGAACAAATGCACCTGCTTTGGTTGGTATTCCTAAATTCTGCAGAATACCATAAGGAATGATGTAACCCGATGTGGATAATGGATCAGTCCAGCAGGGTTTTTTATCGGCGAATTGCGCCAGAGCAGTAGCAGCATCAGCAGTGTTGGTATTTGTTTCTGAATCAAAATAAGAGGTAAAACCACTTGATTTGGCTGCAACAAATTGCGCACCGTAGAATGTTGAGCCATAGCGTTCAACGATCAAACCTACGTCAGCATATCCCTTATCATGCGCTACAAGGTAAGCGAAAGTTGGGAATAATGCAATGTGAGCATTTCCCGAACCCATAGCTTCAATTAATGCAGCATAAGAAGTGGGGATATTCGTGACAATCTTGTACCCGGTTAATTCCATAAGCTTATCAGCAAGCGCCTGTCCGCTTTCAGCAACTTGTTGACTTGTCATGGATGGCGCAAAAGCCAGGACAATTGGATTATCTTCGGTTCCCAACTCAACTGGTGCTTCAGTAGGTTCAGCGGTAGCTACTGGTGCTTCTGTTTCGACGGGAGCTTCAGTTTCGACGACTTCCGGTGCCTGAGTTGGTTCAGGTGCAGATACTGGTTTACACGAAGTTAATACCATCGCACTCATAACCAGCACAGAAAGAACGATAAGCATTGTTCGCTTCTTCATGGGCAAAATTCTCCTTCTTTGGGTTAGGTTTGAAAAATTACCTTCTTGATTTTACCATTATAGCGATTTTCGATTTCATTTCAACATTTATTAAGCTTCAGATGCTATAGATTTAATATATCCCTAATATAGTAGATTGTTGTGCTATTCTCCGATTGACCAATAATTCCTTCGCTATTAAAATAAATGAGAGGATATCTTATGCCAATTTATGAATATTATTGCCAGCAATGTGGTTCTACATTCGATGTGATCAGGCCATTCAATCAGGCTGATGCACCTATCTCATGTAAAAAATGCAACAGCCAACAGACAAAGCGAAGTATTTCTGTTTGTTTTTCTCACTCAGATTCTGCCGAGTCAAGTCATGGCTCTTCTGGAGGATGTGGCAGTTGCTCGGGTCATTCTTGTTCCACCTGTCATCACTGATCAGTGTGACATTTAGTTTACAATCTCATCCTTATATCTATTGGGACGCATAGTCCTTTTTGCTATACTGGTTATGCAATTTCAACTTTCGGAGGTTAAGCTGAATGAAAAAAGATTTTCTTGAAATTTCTGATTACTCAAGCGAAGAATTGCAACAAATTTTAGACCTCGCAGTAAACCTTAAAAAGGAATTCTTTGCAGGTGGGAATAAACCACTTCTCAAGAATAAAGTACTGGGAATGATCTTTCAAAAACCCAGCTTAAGAACAAGAGTAAGTTTTGATATGGCTATGCGCCATCTAGGTGGAGATGCTCTTTACCTTTCTCCCAATGAAATTGGCCTGGGTCAACGTGAAAGCATTGCTGACGTTTCCAGAGTGCTATCCGGGTATGTCAATGCGCTCATGGCTCGTGTATTTGCCCATGATCACGTCTTGGAGCTGGCAAAATGGTCAAGCATCCCAGTGATCAACGGTTTGAGTGACTACAATCATCCATGTCAGGCGATGGCTGATGCTTTAACAATTATTGAAAAATTTGGAACTCTTAAAGACTTGAATGTGACTTACGTGGGTGATGGAAATAATGTTGCCGTTTCTTTGATGCATATCTGCGCGAAATTAGGTGCCAATTTCACCATTGCAAACCCTGAAGATTATGACATGGTTGATATTGCAATTGAACGGGCAAAGGGTTTTGCTCAAAAATCAGGTAGTTCATTGCATTTCCTCCGCGACCCACATCAGGCAGTGAAAGGTGCGCATGTAATTTATACAGACACCTGGACTAGCATGGGACAAGAAGCAGAAAGTAAAAAACGTGAACTGGTATTTCCTCCATACCAGGTAAATCAACAATTAGTTTCTGAAGCAGATAAAGATGTGATCATTCTGCATTGTCTTCCCGCTCATCGTGGTCAGGAAATAACAGATGAAGTAGCAGATGGGCCTCATTCAATGCTGTTCCCTCAGGCCCATAATCGGTTACATGCCCAAAAAGCAGTGCTCGTCCATCTTCTCGCTTAATCATACATAATAAGCTAACTGGAGAAATAATGAAAACAAGTGATTACATCACAATCGAAGATCAGTACGGTGCTCATAATTATCATCCTTTAGATGTCGTGATTACTAAAGGTGAAGGTGTATGGGTTTATGACGCAGAAGGAAAACGCTACCTTGATTGTTTAAGTGCCTATTCGGCTTTAAACCAGGGTCATGTCCATCCCAGGATACTCAAGGCGATGATAGACCAGGCGCAACGTGTAACATTGACATCGCGTGCATTCCGCAATGACCAGCTTCCCTTATTCTATAAAGAGCTTTCGGAATTGACGGGTTATGAAATGTCTCTTCCAATGAACAGTGGCGCAGAAGCAGTGGAAACTGCCCTGAAAGTGGCTCGAAAATGGGCTTATGTTTCAAAAGGTATACCCCGTCATCAGGCTGAGATCATTGTTGCTGAAGGAAATTTCCATGGTCGCACTATTTCAATCATATCCTTCTCCTCTGAACCCTCCTATCGCGACGACTTCGGACCGTTCACTCCAGGTTTCAAAATGGTTCCTTATGGTGATGCTGAAGCTATCCGCAAAGCGATCACACCAAATACAGCAGCAGTAATGCTGGAACCTATCCAGGGTGAAGGTGGAGTGATCATTCCACCAGCAGGGTATCTCAAAAAAGTAAGCGAAATTTGTAAAGAAAATAATGTACTGTTCATTGCTGATGAAATTCAAACCGGTTTAGGTCGCACTGGTAAATTATTTGCCTGTCAGCATGAAGATGTTCGTCCCGATATGGTGATCATTGGCAAAGCACTTTCAGGTGGTTTTTACCCAATTTCTGCAGTACTGGCGGATAAACCAATACTGGGTCTTATACAACCTGGTGAACACGGATCAACTTTCGGTGGGAATCCTATTGCGGCTGCAGTTGGACGCGAATCATTGAAAGTTATCATGGAAGAAAAATTAGTTGAAAAAGCAGCCACTCTGGGTGAATATTTCATGGAACAACTTTCTGAAATCCCCAGCCCACATGTTAAAGAAGTCCGTGGGAAAGGTTTATTGATTGGCGTTGAGTTAAAACCCGAAGCCGGTGGAGCTCGTCGCTTCTGTGAAGCACTTAAAGAAAATGGCTTGCTGGCAAAAGAAACTCACGAGCGAGTAATTCGCTTTGCGCCTCCATTGGTGATTGATAAAGACACCATTGATTGGGCGATCAACATTATCCGACCAGTTTTGAACCTGCCCTGAGATCACTATGGACTGGAAACTTCGATTTCAAAATCGTCTTTCCACCCCAGCAGAAGCAGTTGAATACATAAAATCGGGGTTTCGAATTTTCCTTACGGGGAACTGTTCAGTTCCCCAACTTCTTTTAAGGGCACTTGTGGAAAAAGCGCCCGAGCTTCAAAATGTCGAAATCTGCCATGCATTGACCGTGTGCGGAACCGATTATACTTCGCCAGAACTTGAAGGTCATCTTCGTGTAAATAGCTTCTTTTCAGGAGCGAATATCCGCCGGGTTGTTAACGATGGTAGAGCGGATTTTACACCAGTTTTGTTATCTGAATTTCCCCTGGTCTTTTCGAAAGGTATCGTACCACTTGACGTTGCGTTAGTTCATCTTTCACCTCCTGATGAAGAAGGGTATTTAACCTATGGCGTTGAGGCAGGTTTAACCAGAACGGCTGCAGAATCAGCCAGGATCATCATTGCAGAAGTCAATGAACAAATGCCAGCTATTTACGGTGATACCCGTATCCACATTGATGATGTGGATTTTATCGTACCAGTAGATTATCCCCTGTCTGATCTCAATATGTCTGAAGGTAATAATAACGATCACGTGAACGATCGAATTGGTCAGATCATCGCAGAACGAATTCCCGATGAAGCCACCTTGCAAACTGGAATTGGCACATTGCCCGACTCTGTTCTAAAGTATCTGAAAGGAAAGAAGAATCTCGGTATACATTCCGAACTTTTTTCTGATGGCGTCATTGATCTGGTCGAATCGGGCGTTATCAATGGGGCATGCAAAAGTATTCACCCGCAAAAAATCACTGCAGGATTTATGCTTGGAACAAAAAGATTGTTTAATTGGGCGAATAAGAATCCGATGATTGAATTGCAGCGCACAGAATATGTGAATAATCCTTTTAATATTGCAAAAAACCATCGTATGGTGGCGCTTAATTCAGCTATCGAAGTAGATCTGACTGGTCAGGTATGTTCTGATTCGATTGGACATTATTTCTATTCCGGCGCGGGTGGTCAGCTTGATTTCATTTTCGGGTCCTCACTATCAGAAGGAGGCTTGCCCATCATTGCATTACCCTCTGTGGCTAAAAATCGCAATGGCGAATGTTTTAGCCGTATTGTTTCAGCGCTTAAACCTGGCGCAGGTGTCATTACGACTCGAAATCATGTTCATTACATCTGTACTGAATTTGGTATGGTAGATCTTTACGGCAGATCAATTCGTGAAAGAACGAAGCTGCTAATTTCAATCGCGCATCCCGATTTTCGGGATAAATTGATGTTCGAAGCGCAACAATTGAAGTATATTTAGCTATATTTAGTAGTTCTATTTAGTATGGAGGTTTAAAAGCATCAAATGGAAAGATTTGCAAAGATCATTGCAACAATTGGTCCTGCCAGCCAGAAAAAAGAAACATTAATTGAGATGGTAAAAGCCGGCATGAATGTTGCCAGGCTTAACTTCTCTCATGGTACTCACGAAGAGCATCGTCTCATTTATCATACAATCCGAGAAGTTTCAAAAGAACTTGAAATACCCATAGCCATTCTGGCGGATCTATGTGGCCCAAAAATTCGCGTGGGTGTTCTCCCTCCAGAAGGTGTTGCGTTAATTGCTGATGATAGCATCTACATTACTTCCACTGAGGATCAGCCTGATAGAAGATTTTTGGATTCGATTGTAATTTCGATAAATATTCCAAATATTTCATCTGCATTCCAACCTGGCAATCGGATATTAATGGATGATGGCAAACTGGAATTAGTTGTAGAGGATATTGTTGATCAGGTAGTGAAGGCAAAAGTAATAACAGGTGGTATTCTAAAATCGCATAAAGGTGTAAATTTGCCTTCTGCAAAATTAAGTGTTAGCGCTCTTACAGAGAAGGATCTTCTCGATCTTGAATTTGTGCTTGAGCTAGGGGTTGATGCAATTGCTATATCTTTCGTTCGCTCCAGCAACGATATTCTTTATACTCGCCAGAAAACACAAGAATTTAAGAAGGACCCGAATTTTCATATTCCGATCATAGCGAAAATCGAACGTCCAGAAGCAGTCGAAAATCTTGATTCGATATTAGATGTCACAGATGGGATCATGGTTGCTCGTGGAGATTTAGGTATTGAAACTTCCACCGCCACAGTTCCCATTATCCAAAAATCTGCCATTCAAAAAGCATTGATCCATACGCGATACGTCATTACAGCCACACAAATGCTCGAATCAATGATCGAGAATCCGCGACCAACCCGTGCTGAAGCATCCGATGTGGCGAATGCAATTTTTGACGGTACAGATGCCGTTATGCTTTCTGGTGAAACCGCTGTTGGAAAATATCCTGTCGAAGCCATTCGCAATATGGATGAAATAGTCTGTATGGCAGAGCAATATAATGACTCATGGAGTATCTGCTCCAATGTTCATGCGAATGATAAGTTGGGTGACGACGCCCTTTCTATATGCCGTGCAGCCAGTGAATTGGCAAATGACACTAATGTTGTGTGCATTGCAGTATTTACTTTGACAGGTCGAACGGCATTATTTATGTCAAAAGTACGTCCTCGAGTGATTATCCACGCATTCACACCTCATGATGATACCTATGATCGCCTGGCATTATATTGGGGAGTGTTTCCTCATAAGGTCAAATTTGCCCATAGTGTAGAAAATATGGTTAACATTGTGGATAAGGCTTTACAATCAACAACGATCCATAAGCCAGGTCAACAGGTTGTCATGCTTTCAGGCTTACCAGTAAATGCTATGCGTACTCCAAATATGGCGCTGTTGCATACGATTGGAGAACCCTATTAATTGAGCTTGATGGATACTTCAAATCTTTATAAGACTGCTTTCGATAATTTTTACCTTGCTCAATGCATTATTTCTGAAGGTATCATCCAGGATTCCAACACCGTTTTTGATACCCTCTTTAGCATTGAGCATAGTTTGCCATCAAAATATATTCGTGATTACATTAATCCACAGTTTATAAAGATTTTTGAAAATAATATTCAAGACATCCAGGAATATAAATCTGATTACATAATAACTACCCTTCCCTTTCGGGTCAGTTCAAATGGATATCGTGATTTCGAGATGCATCTTTCTGTATTACTCAATGGTGAATCGCGAAACACATTCCTCATCACTTTTTATGACATCGAAAAAACACGGAACCTCGAGCTTATCGAAACTGAACAAAGAACAATTGCCGATGTCTTGAGGGATATTTCTGCCACGCTCAACAGCAACCTTGATTTTGATACGATATTAGAAAAAATATTAGAGCAAATGGCACGGGTAGTTCCTTATGATTCAGCCAGCATTATGTTGCTTGATAAAGACCAAGAAACCGCACGCATTTATGCTGCAAAAGGGCTCTATGACCAACGTGGTCTGTTGGATTGGAGGAAAGAAGGTATCCTGCTGGTTAGCAAAACCCCAATTTTGCGCCGTATGTTTTTATCTGGATTACCATTGGTTGTGCCAGACACTACATCGGAACCCAACTGGGTGATCACACCTCAAACTGCCTGGATCAATTCATTTGCCGGTGCGCCTATCAAAAGTAGGAGTGGAACGATCATTGGTTTTCTCAGCTTAAATAGCCCCATAAAGAATTATTTTTCCTATTCTGCAGTCGAAAGATTGCAGGCATTTACTGACCAGGCAGGAATTGCGTTGTTTAACGCGCGTCTTTTGAGAGACCTGAAGCAAAGTAATATTGACCTACTTGAAGCGTACGAAAATACTTTACAGGGATGGTCAAAAGCGTTGGAATATCGAGATGAAGATACTGAGGGTCATACACAACGTGTAACCGATATTACGATGGCTTTATGCAGCTCGTTTGGCATAAAAGAGCCGGCATTAACGAAAATCCGATATGGCGCATTGCTACACGATATTGGTAAATTAGGTATTCCCGATGCTGTTTTGAATAAACCAGGTAAATTAACATCTGAAGAGTGGATCATCATGCAAAAGCACCCCGAACTTGGGTATGAGATGCTGAAAGATATTCCATTTTTGAGAGGTTCATTGGATATTCCTTACAGCCATCATGAACGATGGGATGGTACCGGATATCCCTTAGGTTTGAAAGGCGAAGAAATTCCCATTGCTGCAAGAATTTTCTGTGTGGTAGATGTTTGGGATGCGATCGTTTCGAAACGCCCCTATCATGACGGCCGTTCGACAAAAGAAGCAGTCAGATATATTAAAGAAGAAGCCGGAAAGCACTTCGACCCAGAAGTAGTTAACCGCTTTCTATACTTGCTTGAACAAAAGCACATGATATAAAATATTTTTGAGGTTTTAATGCATATCCGTGAAATTAATGCTTCATCATTCCACGATCGGAACAAATTTATCCAGTTTCCTTTTCATTTGTATAAAGAAAATAAACAATGGGTTCCACCGTTCATTTCGGATATGCATTTCGTCATGAACAAACAAGAATATCCTTTTTATCGCCATTCAGATAGCGCTTTTTTTGTCTGTGAAAGCGATAAAGAAACCCTTGGGCGGATTGTTGTGCTTCAAAACACCAACTATTGCAAATTCCATAATTTGAGAACCGCCTTTTTCTATTTTTTTGAAACGATCAACGATCTTCAGGTCTCAAATGCTTTGTTTGATGCTGCTGCAGATTGGGCAAAGAAACGAAACCTCATTCAGATTTACGGTCCCCGTGGCTTCTCTCGTGTTGGATGTACTGGGTTGTTGACAAAAGGTTTCGAGTACTTGCCTGCAATGAATACTACCTATAATTTTGATTATTATC
>JBDKSY010000004.1:0-1823 GCA_039680395.1 Anaerolineaceae bacterium
GCATGGAACAGCCACAATACAACATGTTCCATCGAGAACGCTTCGAAAATCAACTGTTACCTTTAGCTCGAGAATTCGGCATTGGGTTTACTACCTGGAGCCCGCTATATTATGGAATCCTTTCTGGGAAATACAATGATGGAATTCCTGAAGGCAGCCGGGCGTCCATGTCAGAAATGGGCTGGATACGCGACCAGATCACTACAGAAAGGATTGAAAAGGTACGCCAATTGACCGCAATTGCAGGTGAAATTGGTGCGACCACTGCTCAATTGGCTCTCGCCTGGATCTTGCATCAGAAAGAAGTCAGCAGTGTGATCACTGGCGCAACGCGAGTCGAGCAGCTCGATGAAAACCTTGGAGCTGCTGAAGTTGTCGAAAAATTATCCGATAACATATTGGATACTATTGAAAAAATTCTAGGTACGCAGCCAAAGGAGGTATAAATGGATTACGGTTCTCCCTCACCTTATGCACCCGAACCTGTAAAATCTAGCAAACCAGGATTAGGGATTGCTTCATTGGTTTTGGGGATTTTAAGTTTATGTGCCTGGTTATTACCGATTTGTGGATTTCCCATCTCTATTGCAGGGATTGTTTTAGGAATTTTGGGATTGAAGGAATCCAATAAAGGAATGGCAATAGCAGGTTTGGTTATGGCTGGAATTGGATTGATTCTTTGCTTGATCAATGCAATTTTTGGAGCTATTGGAGCCTTGGCAGGATCGTCTGATTTTTGGCGATACCTCCCCCCTGAATTACAACAATACTTCTCTTAAGATACGAAGATTTTTATACCAGGAGCTGCCTATTTCGATTGAGGCAGCTCTTTGTTATTGGATAGCTGGTATCTCTTCCATCATAAAATAATGACATTCATCTCGTGAATAGTCTACTCGTTTGATTTATATCAGAGGTATAATTTTAATCTGGTGTGAAAATGAATTTACTGACACCAAAAGCCCGAAAACAGACCCTAATTCAATATTATTGGAGGTTTTAATGGATAAACGCTGGAAACAATTAGGGGAGATCCTGGTAAATCATTCCGCCGAAATAAAACCCGGTCAAAAAGTAATGATTGCCATGCAAGAAGTCGAAACTCTTCCGCTGGTACAGGCGGTATATGAAGAAGCAGTTAAAGCAGGCGCACTGGTGCAGGTGCAATTCCTTTCAGAATACTTACGACATTCTTTGATGAAATATGGCACCCCAGAGCAAATAGGGTGGGTACCTGAAATTGAAGCATATGGTATGGAATGGGCTGATGTGTATTTTGGATTACGCGGTGGCCATAACCTGTATGAATTTACTGATGTTCCTCCGGAACGCCTGTCTCTAAGCCAGAAAGCCAATGGAAAGATCTCTACCATGCGCTGGGAGAAAACGCGCTGGTCACTGGTTCGTGTGCCAAATGCCTCCTTTGCTCAACAGGCTGAAACTGATCTCGAGACCATGATGGAAATGTTCTTCAAATCCAGTTTATTGGATTGGACAGCCATTTCAAAGGAATGGGCACGACTTGCCGATATATTAGGGCAGGGCGGTGAAATGCATGTCCTTGGGAAAAGGACTGACCTGAAATTCTCCGTTGCTGGCAGAAAATGGCTGGTGGGCGATGGCAGGATCAATATGCCAGATGGTGAGATCTACACCGCACCAGTTCATGAAACCATGGATGGAACTATTTCCTTTGAATTTCCTGGTGTCCTGGGTGGAAGACAGGTACCTGATATCCAGCTTACCTGGAAGAAAGGGAAACTGGTAGAGGCAACCGCAAGCAAGAATCAAGATTTTCTCCGACAGATACTGGCATCTGATTC
>JBDKSY010000005.1:0-6769 GCA_039680395.1 Anaerolineaceae bacterium
CTCGCAGATCAACTTGTCGGTTGGGAACTTGGGATTGCACCCGGATTTAATTCTGAACAGCAGATTTTGGTCATCCATCTGATGAGGATGAATCTGATCGCCACATTGATCTTTTCGATCAGTGGCCTAGTTATGGCAGGGTTACAGGCAAACCAGCACTTCTTCTTACCTGCACTCGCACCATTGCTTTACAATCTGGGTCAGATATTTGGTGCGTTGATCCTCGCACCCAGTGAACCCTATCAAATTGCAGGATTTCAACTGCCTGCTCTTGGACTTGGGGTGGATGGCCTGGTTTATGGTGTTATCCTGGGCTCTGCTCTTCACTTGCTTATTCAAGTTCCTGGATTGATCAAATTTAAGTTCCGCTGGTCGTTCAGCCTGGGATTGCGTGACACCTCAGTGCGCAATGTATTATCCCTGTTGGGGCCTCGTGTGATCACAATGCTCCTCATCCAGTTGATATTCATCGTTCGTGATAACTTGGCTTCACGGCTTGAACCGGGAGCCGTCACTGCACTTGCTTATGGCTGGATGATACAGCAGGTTCCAGAAACCCTGATAGGTACCGCAATTGGTACAGCCCTGCTTCCTACATTGGCTGAATTGCTCGCTAAAGGCAAAAAAGATGAATATCGAAAAAATATTCAAAATGCAGTGAATATCCTGATAGGATTGACGATCCCGATCGCCTTTGTATTAGGGATCGGATTGCAACCGCTACTCCCCATAGTATTTGGGTTTGATGAGAAAAGTTCGCTGCTTCTAATGAGTGTAACGAGAGGATACCTTGTAGGGTTAACAGGTCATTGCTTGCTTGAAGTAGCTTCCCGTTCTTTTTATGCCCAGCAAAATGCGCGCTTGCCTCTTTTGGCAGCAGTGATCAATATACTTGTTTACATTACTCTTGGCAGTCTGCTCTTCGAATCTATGGGGGCAGCAGGCATCAGTCTGACAGATGCGGTAGCTTTTACAACCCAGGCTATCTTCTTATTGTTCCTTCTTTCTCAACAAGAGAGTTCCTGGCTTTCCAGATTGCGGGAAGCTTTATCTCGTAAAAAACGCTTGCCGTGTAATGGAAATGAGCATATCATCTCACCAATCGCTATTAATTTCCCTGTGCACATAGTATTGCTGAAAGCCCTGACAGCAGGTCTTGTTAGTGCATTGGCAAGTTATGGGGTTCTTCTGCTTGCCCAAAAATTTTCTCTTCATCCTTTAATCACTGGTTCTATTAGTCTACTTGCAGGTGTAATTTGCTTTGTCCCTATAGTTTGGAAAGAAATTCGATTCATATTGCACCTCTAGCAATTTTGTATAAGGTATAATTGGCAACATGAACTACACAGATAAAACCAATTCATCATCTGATTTTTCAGACTCATCAGATGAAAATACAGTACCAATCAGAATCACGTCCGAATCTGACGAAGATGCCACAATGCAAATTCCAACCAGATTACCTCCGGATGATCAGGTACCAACTACACCACCACCTGAAGCAGGTAATGAAGGCTCAAAAAAGAGACCAAAAAGAGGATTGATCATCCTCCTCGGTTTCGTTTTGATCATCGTGCTTACAGTAATTGGTGGATTAATTGGTTACCAGGCTGCTTTTAATTCTCGTAAAGCCCAGGCTGAAGAGCAAAATGCGATCGAAGCAACAAAGCAATTTGAACTTGGGGTTGCAGATATGGAAGCAGGTCGTTATGAAGTTGCAAAACAACGTTTTGAGTATGTTTTGCAGATAGATTCAAGTTTCCCTGGAGCGATGGAAAAACTCACCCAGGTGATGATGCTGATCGCCCAGGATAAAACGCCTACTCCACCACTACCAACCGCAACCCTCGCACCAACTCCAACACAGGATTTGCGCCCAGTAGAAGAATTATTTAATGCGATCCAGAATTATTTGCGAGCTGGAGATTGGGTCAATGCTATAAACACCATTGAAGCATTGCGTACAGCAGATCTTGCATTTCGACCTGTAGATGTGGATGGTATGTATTACATTGCATTACGAGGTCGTGGCATAAATAAGATCCTTGTAGATGGCAACCTCGAAGGTGGCATCTATGATCTAACTTTAACAGCGAAGTTTGGCCCTCTGGATAAAGAAGCAGAAGGTTACCGAGCCTGGGCTCGTGCATATATTCAAGGCGCCAGTTTCTGGAAAGTTGATTGGGAAAAGGTTGTCACATACTTCAGCCAGATTTATCCGGCTGTACCAAATATGGTAGACGCAGACGGCTGGACTGCGGCAGAACGATATAAATACGCATTGATCCAATATGGTGATCAATTCCTGGCAGCTGAAAATTATTGTTCAGCTCGTGACCAATATCGAATTGCGCTGAGCATATCTGACGATCCTCAATTAGGACCTACGGCAACATTCGTACAATTACAATGTGAACCTCCAACAGCTACTCTAGCTCCCTTCACACCCACTCCATCCTACTTTACCGAGACACCAACAACGGAGGTTACGGTTGCACCTACAGAACCTCCTGTAGAGACTACTGCATCACCATAGAAAATTATGAACCACCTCCCAAATAAAAAGGGAGGTGGTTTTTCGTGAATATTGCTTTTCAAAAATTCTATATAATTGTTCTTGATGCAAGATAGATCCTCATTCTAAGTAAAAGGAGATTTCATGCGAAAAGAAATAATTCTTATCACAGGGGCAAATGGTGAGATGGGTCATGGCTTGATCACTCATCTCGGGCAACAAGGAAAAGGTTCCATTGTTGCTGTTGATGTTCAACCTTTGGATAGTGAAATTGCTCAATTCTGTTCACGTACAATTCAGGGAGACATTCTGGATAACATGCTTCTGGGACGTCTAATAGCAGAGTTTGAAATTCGCACAATTTTTCATCTGGCATCAATTTTATCCACCAAAGCAGAATACAATCCCGAAACCGCGCATAAGGTGAATGTTGAAGGTACATTGAACCTGCTCCGCCTTGCGGTTGAACAATCACAATGGCAGGGTAAATCAGTCAAATTCATTTATCCCAGCTCAATTGCTGCCTATGGTCTACCCAATTTGCAGGCGAAAGAAACTGCTGGCAAAGTCAAGGAAGACCAATGGCTGCAACCGATAACGATGTATGGTATTAACAAATTATATTGTGAACACCTGGGAAGATATTACCAGTATCATTACCGTCAACTCGCTGCAGATAGAGCCAGCCATACGATAGATTTCCGTTCCATCCGCTTCCCTGGTTTGATCAGCGCAATCACTGTTCCCACCGGAGGGACAAGTGATTATGCGCCAGAGATGATCCACCACGCTGCACAGGGATTGCCGTATGCCTGTTTTGTTCGCCCTGATACCCGCTTGCCATTTATGGCAATGCCAGATGCCATTAAAGCACTTCTCATGCTCGAATCTGCTCCTCAAGAGAAATTATCCAGGCTTGTTTATAATATAACTAGCTTTAGCCCCACAGCAGATGAGATTTCTAGTATCGTAAAATCTGCCTTCCCTAAAGCTGAAATTACTTATAGTCCGCATATCAGTCGCCAGGCGATCGTTGATTCATGGCCAGCCTGGTTGGACGATGGTGCAGCCTGTAAAGATTGGAACTGGAAACCAGATTACGATCAGGAAAAAGCCTTCAATGATTATCTGTTTCCAACCATTTGTAAAAGATATACTTGTGCATGATAAAAGGGATGGATGATGTCAGGGGAAGACCTAACTGCAAAATTTAATTTAACGGAAGATGAAAAAGCAACACAGATGATGGTGTACATCACCCATGGAATTTTTTGGGGAACCGTCGTCACGAAACAAGGTGTTCGCTTAAGTACCTGGCTTAGAGGGCAGGCAGCACCTGATTACATCAGGTTATTGGATGCCAAAGGTTTGATCACCACAGCCGGTGGTCAGCCTAAACCTTTGGCATATAAAGAAACCAGCATCCCAGCCGAATACATTCTTGCATATCATATGCTTCCCCCTTCACAAGACCCGATTGACTACGATCCTACTGAACCCAACCGGAGTATGGTTCCTGTTACCATGGGAATTGGAACTTTTATCTGTAATGGGTCTTTACGGATTTCCAATATCTCCACATTAGCTAAATTCCTCGATGCAACGAAGGAGATATATACATCAGTCTATGATGCAGAGATAAACTGTCCCATTATGTCCTCATTGGGAACTTTGAAAATTCCATATTTACAAGTGCGAAAGAATAATACAATTTTTAGTCTCAGGTAATATTTATAGTGAAAGGTATTTATGGTTAGAAAAACGATCGGATACGTGAATCTGGTTTGGTATTGTCCCTCATGTGGAGTGAAAAACCCGGGTACCCAACGCACCTGTCAGGGTTGTGGAAAACCCCAGCCTGATGATGTCGCGTTTCAAAAACCTGAGCGTGATCAAGAAATTAGCGATGAAAAGGTTATTGCAGCAGCCAAAAAAGGTGCAGATATCCATTGTGCCTATTGTGGAGCGCGTAACCCTGCAGATGCCAAAATATGTGTGCAATGTGGTGCTGATCTATCCAGTGGGAAGAAACGCCAATCAGGTGTTGTCTTGGGAGCCGTACAAACTACAGAAGTTCCTCAACGATTGTGCCCCAATTGCAAGACTCCAAATCCAGAGACAAATCAAACCTGCTCAAAATGTGGTGCTCCGATGGAAAAACCAGCCCAGGTGGTACCCGAAGCTTTACCCAAGAAGAAGATCAATCCAATCTGGATCATTATAGGAATAATAGCAGGTCTTGTGATCTGTATTCTCCTTGCCATTGCAATATTCTCTGGTGGTGGCGGTAAAACAGAAACAATCACCGGTACGATTGATGATGTGTATTGGGAACGTTCCATAGCAATTCTCGGATTAGTTCAAACGGAGAAATCAGATTGGCTGGAAAGCATCCCACAAAGTGCTGAGATAGGTACCTGCACCAAAGAATATCACCATACTGAAGATTCACCAGTCGAAGGTTCAGTTGAAGTGTGTGGTACCCCGTATGTAATTGACACAGGAAGTGGTGTGGGTGAAGAAGTGGTTGATTGTGTGTATGAAGTGTATCTGGATTTTTGTACTTATACGGCTACAGACTGGTCAGTCATTGATACAGTCGTGGCAAGTGGACAAGATCTCAACCCATACTGGCCAGACCTTTTTCTCAATGATCAGCAGCAAGAAGGCGATAGAACAGAAACGTATACCTGCCACTTTCAAACCGATCAAGGAGAAAAAGATTATCAAACCAGCTCTTACAGTGAATTCAATCAATGCCAGATTGGCAGCCAGTGGAACCTGGATGTGAACAGCAGAGGTCAAATAGTTGGTTTTACAGAGAAATAAGGGTATCAAAACGAAAACCAGAAAGCCAGATCATTTACATTCGTACCTGTCGGTCCGGTTTTAACCAACAGACCTGATTTTTCTAAAAGAGGGAAAGCGTTATTCGAATCAAGGGCTTCATCTATGTCAAGATGAAGCCTTTTTGCATCTTGAAAAGTGATCCCGTTTACACATGCTCCGGCTGCATCCGTAGGTCCATCTTCACCATCTGTCGCCAGGGTGATCAATAATTCATTGGTGCTTCCTGCTAATGCTTTTGCAGCTCCCAATGCAACCTCCTGGTTCCGTCCACCTTTCCCATTCCCTTTCAAGGTAACAGTGGTTTCTCCCCCAAAAATAATGCATGCACGCTGTGATGATTGAAGCTGTTCTTTCCATTGTTCTCGCGCCTGATGCACCAGATAGCGCCCTACTTCTTGTGCTTCACCAGTAAAAGGTGCTTCATTTACATACGCTGAAAATCCTTCAATTATTGCTTGCTCCTTTGCAGCATACATAGCACTTGCATTACTGGCAATGATCTGGTTATATCCCTTTTGCCACACAGGATGATCTTTTTTTACAGTTTCAGGTTGGCTGCCTTTTACTCCAGCTTCAAGGTAATTCTGGATCTCTCGAGAGATCCCTTCCCATAACATATATCTTTGAAGGATATTAATTGCATCATCAAACGTTGATGAATCTGCAGCCGTGGGGCCAGAAGCGATCGTATCCAGTGCATTATTGGTGACATCAGAAATCACCAGGGAAATGAATCTTGCAGGATACGCAGCCAGAGCAAGTTTTCCACCCTTTACCTTATCAAGATGCTTTCGTATAACATTCATCTCTTGAATAGTTGCACCCGAAGCAAGAAGCATCTGAGTTAATTTCTGTACCTGTTCCAGGCGCAAATCATCTACAGGTGCTGTGAGAAGTGCAGATCCTCCTCCAGAAATAAGAAAAAAAACGATATCTTCATCACGAGTGTCCTTCAAGAAATTGATCACTGTTTCCGCAGCAAGAACACTCTTTTCATCGGGGACTGGATGGCTGCTTTTTATTACCTGGAATTTTTCACATCTCAATATCTCTTCAGGTAGCAAATTTTTAGTAACAACCACACCACTTTGAATTTTATCTTCAAACACCTCAACGAATCCTCTGATCATAGATACAGCCGCTTTCCCAAAGGAAACCACTTTTATTTTTGTATCAGGATAGAGATAAAATTCTTTTCCATTAATAGAGAAGCCATCTTTTCTTCGTAAAATGGCTTTTTTAACCGCGAGAAATGGATCTACCGCTTCAAGGGAAGTCTTAAGGATCCTTATTACGCTTTCTCGATATTCAATTGGGATGTTGCAGGGGATTTTCCAGAGGTTCGTATCCATGTCACGACTAATTGCTATGATTTTCAGGAAATTTATTATTCACCAAGTATCT
>JBDKSY010000006.1:0-18687 GCA_039680395.1 Anaerolineaceae bacterium
ACTCAACTTCTTTTGATAAAGGTTCAAGGTTAATTTCCAGCCCGTAAATTGGATTGACACCCGAGCTCTTACATGCACGTTGAAATTCCACCACGCCCGCCAGCGAATAATGATCTGTCAGGGCGATGGCTGGCATGCCAAAACTGGCGGCTGCCTGCACCAGCTCTTGAGGAGAAGGTATCGCCTCTAATAAAGAGAAGGAAGAATGAGCATTCAGGTGAATAATCATGCTGCTTGCAGGCAAGTATACCCTGCCCAAAGAAATGTCAGGTTATTAAATAGTACACCTTATCTGTAATTCATTGAAATGTGATCGTATTTCGCTATGAAATGAGCGTTATGATACTTACGATCAATAAAGCCAATCCTATAACACCTATGGCTATTGCAATGATAAATGCTGTTATCTGACCTTGAAAATGTGTTTCCAGTACAGCTTCCGCCGGGTCTTGCGGGTTATAGTGAACATCCACATTGTTTCCCACGGGAAAGCGGTTAAATATTTCGAAAGCCTGGTGCGAATCAAAACTTTTTGCACCTAAAGCAATTTTGTTGCCAGTATATGGTTGATCTATAACAGCATAGGTATATTCGATCACCGGCTCATATGTACTGGGTTTACGGTGTCCTTTAGAATCATGATGTGTGTGCTCTCTCATGGTTGCAGACTTGATCAATCCAGGGGTAGTAGGCCAAAAAAGACTCTCTTCCGCTTTCCTACGGGTTTTCACTGCATTAATAAACAGCACAACTCCAACCACAAGGAAGATCAAACCAAAGAACAGAGGAAAATATTCGAACAGGTCAGTCATGATCATCTCCTTTCAATTTGAATGCAATTTTGGAACCTTTAACTAGGTTTTTGAGCAACAACCCGAGCGTTGCATCCTTCATAAGCGATGGTCAATGTAGCGATGGAAGGAAATAGAGAAGCGATGATATGAGGCGCCAGGAAATGACTGCGCATCATAGTAATTCTTTCAAGCAAAGCGACCAGTTTGGTCCTCAAGTGTGAAATATCCGGTTCTTCGATCACAATCTTTCCACCTGGACAAAGCACACGCCATAACTCCTTGATCGTAATTTCCTGATGTTCTACATGATGAAAAGCATCTACCATGACAATACGTTGAAAAACATGATCAGCGAATGGCAGTGTCTCAGCAAGACTGCAGACTTGCAGCAGCCTGCTCTTCTTTTTGGCTTCACGCAGCATCTTAATGGAAAGATCAGCCACCACAACCTTATTTGTCTGCCCAATAAGGAATTGTGCAATTCTCCCCGTCCCACCACCCGCATCCAGTACCCAGCCTGTCGGTGGGCAGTCAAGCAGGACACAGAGCTTTTCAGGATTCCTGGCGCGAATGAATGATTCATAATATGGAGCCAGGAAACCAAAGTGATCAAAGACGGTACTTTTCATCATCACTTAATAAAATTGTATATCGAAATAAAAAAGGCAGCTCGAAAGCTGCCTTTTTGAACGTGAAGTGAATTATTGAACAATAACGGGATTATTACGATTGAACCAGTCTGCGATGCGAGGATCGTTCAACCAGACCAGAATGAGAATGCCCGTTACCAGACCCACCACATTTCCGAACAGGATGGAAACAATTTCTAAAATTGCCATCGTTTTATAAGATTTCATGGTGGCTGGTTTTTCACTGAGCAGTTTTGCCCCGTAAATAAATTCGAAAATTGCCAGAGCCAGCGGAGGAAGTGCAAACGGCAAGCAAAGCAAACCAATTCCAATAGTAGCGATACCACCAGTGATGATCAAAATTCCCCACATGAAAAACAATCCAACGTCGGTGAGTCCGCTGAGCAACATCAAGATTGCTATTGCAGTAATTTGTCCAGGCTTTTCATTATAAGCTGGAGGTTGTTGATTTTGATACATGATAACTTCTCCCTTGACGAATAAAGTTTAATATTACGTATCATGTGCACGTAATTCATTGTTGTTAAGATATCATACCATATTTCGATGCTAAATTTTTTCTTGTGGGAGCAACTCACATTCACAGTTTTGTAATCAGGCTTGTATTTCTCTGATATTCTTTCTCTGCTCAGGGGTTGTTTGTCCACTCCCACATCCAGTAAGCCAATCCTTTGAATTGTCCCCATTTTTCAAACGCTTTTTCTACATCTATGGGCTTGATTGGACCGCCATTGTGCCATTCTAATGAAACCATCTTTAAAGCCCATGAATCAATAGGGATAAAGTCATACCGCCCCATTAACATCAAAAGGTGTGCAGCCGCGTAAGGCCCAATACCTTTCAATTTTTGAAATTCTTTCTTTAATTCTGCTGTTGATAGAGTACTGCTTCGAAGCGCTTCCACATCCAGGCTTCCATTGGAAATTCGAACTGCCAGTTCATGGATGAATGGCGCCCGATACCCTACCCGAATTTTCTCTTTAATCTCATCTTCTGATACATTTGCCAGAGTTGAAGGTGTTGGGAACGCATGGATCGCAGGATTTTCAGCCAGCGGAGCACCATAAAGCTCGACTAATTTACGGTTCATGCTCTTGGTGGCTGCCCACAGGGTGTTTGTTGTCAATATAGTCTTTAAAACATCTTCAAAAAGCGTGTGCGAACGTAAAATTCTACCTGCTGACTTTTCAATAGCCTTCTGCAGATGAGGTTCATCCGCTGCAGCTTTGTAGAATTCTGAAAGATCAATGTCCATTGCCAGCATCCAGGTTACTGCCTTCCGGATTTCAGTCAACTCACTTTCTGTTAAGCTGTCGGGTACTGTCACGCAAATTTCGCCACTCTTCTCATACGCTTCAAACCGGATCACCTTATCATCACTCAACTGCATGGTGTACGCAAAGGTCTGATAATCATTCTGGTTTTCGAATGGAATCAGTTGGATCCAGCCATGAGAACGGATCAAAGAAGTCAGCGAATATGGCTGTTTGGGAGAAAAGATCATATCCATTAGCGGTTCCTCCAGTAGAGAATAGCGATAGCTTAATTATCATGGAAAACTCGAAACATACAACCTGTTCAGATATTTCTTGTGAAATAACATTGGTTTTTTGATTCCAAATTAGGTAGAATTAGGTATATTCAGGAGAAAAATGAAAATTTATTGGCAACGCTATCTCTGGCTTTCAGTGTATTTTCTGACCCCTCTTATCCCTGTCATGATCATCTTAAAAATACGCACGGTAGAAGCGACAGATCCCCGTTATGTCATTTCGATGATGCTGGGTGTCTTTGCTTTTATGTGGTTGGTGAATCAGATCATCTTGAGTTCACGCCCCCGATTTCTTGAGCGATATTTTGGCATGGACCGGCTGTACCGCTTCCACTCCCTGATGGCGGTGATCAGCGTGCTCCTGGCGTTTACTCATTTCATCATTAAACGGTTTCTCTTTGGCATTTTATCAATCACAGGTTTTCTCGCATTAATGGTGTTCCTCTTCGGCGGATTATTCAGTTTGATCTTTCTGGAAGATTCCGTGCTTCTAAGAATACGCGGAGTAATGACATTTCGAGCCTGGGTAAGAAAGACTTTTCATATTTCCCGCGTAGGAGTAGTTCTGCTGCATAATATATTGATCCTGGCGTTGATCATTTTATTGGTGCACATCATGACCACCAGCGGCAGCCTGTACGCATCTCCTTTCCTAAAGATTTTCTATCCGACCTATTTTGGAATGGGCATCCTGTTTTATCTCTATCACAAATTCATTAAACCAATGTTACTGCGCAAAAATTTCTGGCGGGTAAAGGAAGTGACCCCAGAATCCCCAGGCATTACCACCATTCATATCCAACCTGAGGATGGAAGGGTTTTCGCTTATCAACCAGGGCAATTCATTTTCCTTACGTTGCTGCAACAAGGGATTGAAAAAGAACCCCATCCATTTTCTTTATCGTCCTCTCCTGAACGGAAAGACATGATCTCGATCACCATCAAGAACGCAGGCGACTTCACCAGTAAAATTGTTCAACTGCAGCCAGGAGCCATTGCCCTGGTTGAAGGACCTTTTGGGATATTCAGTTACACACAATTGCGGAGCGGTTGTGAGCTGGTGTTTTTGGCAGGAGGTATCGGTATTACGCCGTTCTTATCCATGCTACGCACATTACAGAGGTGTGAACCGCAGCGCAAGGTAACCCTCATTTGGGCTGCTCGCCTGAAAAGTGATCTGTTTGCTACCCAAGAGCTAGACGCAATGCATGCCAGCATGCCTGACTTCCACTGGGAAGGCGTCTTATCCGAAGAAGTAGAGTGGGAAGGAGAAAAAGGGCTGCTGGATTATGACCATCTGGAAAGATTGATAGGAAAACCATTATCAGCAAAAGAAGTAGAAATATTCTTGTGTGGTCCACCGCGCATGATGAATCTTTGCCTGCATGGGTTGAAAAAGCTGGGTTATCGCCACAAACAGATCCATTATGAGCGCTTTGCGCTATAAAACCAAAGTTGTTTTTCATTTTCAACAAGTGAAATATAGCGCCGAAACACAAAGCGAGGTGCATCATATAAGGCACCTCGCTTTGTCTTCTTTGAAACCAGTTGCGCTTATTTTATTTCTTCACCGTTGATCATGCCTTCCATCAACATTTCAAGTGCCATGGTATGGCTGCAACGACCACGGGTATGAAAAAAATCGCAATCGCAGGCAAAGGATTGATTAGTGTAATGTACGACGTGAGAATTATTTTCTCCTTTCACAGTAACAGTAAAATCTGAAAAATGGAAGCGTTCTTTCTCTTGTGCGTACCGTTTGGCTTTGTCAATCTTTCCTATCATACCGTAATCCATTGCCAATTTCTCCTTTTCAAGGTGTGATAAATAAACAAAAAGGCACGCGAACGCGTGCCTTTCATAGGCTTGCCAACTGGGAGACTTCATCGAATCGCATAATGGGGTTACTCCTGCTTTCAATAATATTATACCGAGTTGATAATTAAGTCAAATGAGATTCAGGTGAGTCTTTTTTCCATCACGATGGCATCTTCGATGTCATTATAATAATCAATCCACTCATCAACCTTCTGATACCCATGCTTCAGATAAAGATTGATTGCAGCTTGATTACTGCGCCGCACACATAGCTTGAAGCAATCTCGTTGCAAACGATTTTCGCATGTATCCAAAAGTGTACTTGCAACCTTCATTCTTCGGTATTTTGGGAAAACGCCTAATGTGATGATCCATCCTACGCGCTTCGAATCACGAATATCACCTGCAATGAAACCCTGCATATTTCCCTCAGCATCCATGGCTTTCAGGCGGACAATTCCTGAAGTCGTCAACACAGATATCAGGTCCCAAACAGGCCATCTATCCATATCGAAGCACTCCCGTTCGAGGTGGATAAGGTCTTTCAGATCTTTAAGGGTGGCTTCTTTGATCGTGCAGGTGCTCATGGTCATCATGCAGCAGACCACCCGTCTGTAAAAGGCGGATGGTCTGTTTTTCTTTCTCTACAACTTCCTTCTATTCTTCTGTTTTTGGATGAACAAAATTTTCCAGAAGGCTGGTAAATTCCATTGGGAAGATGAACTTGGTAGATGCTCCAGAAGCCATATTCTTCAAGGCATCGAAGTATTGCAAAGTCATCGTCTTTTGATCAATAGATTTGGCAACGCCATAAATCTTATCCAGAGCAGCGGAGTAACCTTCAGCCCGCAATAATTGTGCCTGGCGTTCACCTTCTGCTTTGAGGATGGCAGATTGTTTGTCACCTTCAGCTCGAAGGATGGCAGACTGCTTCTCGCCTTCAGCAACATTGATCGCTGCTTCACGGGTACCTGTTGATTCAGTAACAACTGCACGGCGGTTACGCTCAGCAGAAAGTTGGCGATTCATTGCATCCTGAACATCCCGCGGTGGCGTGATTTCACGGATTTCTACATTGGTCACTTTAACACCCCAGCGCTCGGTAACTTCATCCAGGCGGGTGCGTAATGCCATGTTAATTCTCTCACGTTCCGAAAGCACAACATCAAGTTGAATTCCACCGATGACTGCGCGCAACGTGGTGGTTGCAATACCCTGTGCAGCCAACTCAAAATTCCCTACCTGCAGAACGCTTTCTACCGGGTCAAATACTTTATAGAACCAGAGAAAGTCAATTGAAATGGGGGCATTATCTGAGGTGATAGATGTTTGAGCAGGAATTTCACGCACTTGCTCACGCAAGTCTACTCGAACTGCACGATCGATCCATGGGATAAGGATAACCAAACCTGGACCTTTTGCTCCGATACATCGTCCCAGTCGGAATACTACCAGGCGTTGGTATTCAGGTACGATTTTTAATGCTGAAGAGATGAATATCAACAGCAATAAAATGACTACACCGATCAAGCACAACAACGGTGAAAAATTCGATAACAAACTGGTCATAGCTATCTCCTTCTAAAGGTTAGTTGGTTCTACGGGTTCAACCACCAGGATTAATCCTTCACGGTTGACCACACGAATTTTGGATCCTGCACGTATTGGTGAGTTAGAGCGAGCGCTCCATTCCTCACCATTAATATGAATCGTTCCCTCGGCTAGAATATCGCTACGCGCCTCCCCAATGGCGCCAATTAATTTTTCAAGATTATGGACTGGCGTACGCCCAATCGCTTCCAAACCACGTTTTACGATCAACCAGACCAAAGGAATGATAATGACTGATACAAGAACAACAAGCACCGGGTGAACAGCAATGATCCCGGTTTCTGGTTTGAAAAGGAATATAGATCCAACCATAAAGGACAATAATGCCAGCCCCAGGAAGATCCAGTTTTTTGATTTTCGTAAAGCCAGCAAGAAAGGAAAAACACCTATGATCAAGATGACCAGCGCCCACCAGTTAATAGGCAGGTTATAGATGGAATACCCAGCCATCACGATCATAAAGAGCGCTCCAATCTCCAACACACCCGTACCTGGAGAAAAGAGTGCCAGAATGGCAAGAAAGAATCCAATGATCAATAACAAATAAGCTACATTCGGATCCAAAATAAAGTTCATGATTTATTGCCTTCTAGGGACGATCGCTAAAATTATTATACCTTCTTTAGACATCAAACCAAATCAATCCCATATTCAGTATACACTATAGGAGGAAAAGCACTCCACAGAAAACCTGTGTATCCGCTGGTGTGAATTTACAGAAGGTTACTGATACTTTGGCAGCCATTCACCGTGTGCGGCGATCAGATCATCCACAAGCTGGCAGATCTGGTCAGGGTCCAGTTCTGCTGCAGTGTGTGGATCTAGCATGGCTGCCTGGTAGATAGTTTGTTTTTTGCGGGTCAATGCCGCTTCTACGGTGAGAAGCTGCACATTGATATTCGTTTGCATCAGCGCTGCCAGTTGTGTTGGTAGTATTCCCACATGGGTGGGTTGGATTCCCTGCCCATCCACCACACAGGGCACCTCAACGATCGCATCAGTTGGGAGATTATCTATCAGGTGCTGATTAGCCACATTGCCATTGATAACACGGGGTGTGTTCGTTTCGATACTATGAATGATCTCAGAGCCATACTCGCCACTGCGTTTTACAGTAAATTCGTTGGTAGGATCCAACATCATGTCTCGTTGATATTCCCAGAAAGCGATCTGTGCTTCACACCTGCGGGGATATTCATCCAGTGGAATGTTCAAACGCTCGATCAGATCAGGGCGGTCACGCTTGATATACCAGGGGACATACTCTGAAAGATGCTCGCTGGATTCCGTCACAAAATATCCAAAATGCTTGAACAATTCATAACGAACCTGATTCCAAAATGGAATTCTACCTTCGTCTACCACCTGTTGCAGCACCGGATACAGGTCACTCAGACTGCCATCGGGCATTGCTCGCTGCAATTTCAGGTAAAATGCCATGTGATTGATGCCGGCGCAAAAATACCGGATCTCACCAGCCGGAACCTGCATGTCTTCAGCAATTGTCTCTATCGTGGAGCGTACGCTATGGCATAAACCAACATATTTCACATGAGTGGCTTGGTGGATTGCACCACAGTTGATCGCCATTGGATTGACATAATTCAACAGCCAGGCATCGGGGCAGCAATGTTCCATATCAGCACAAATATCAAGTAACACCGGTATGGTACGCAACCCCCGCATGATTCCCCCAATTCCCAGCGTGTCTCCTATGGTCTGCCGTAATCCATACTTTTTGGGGATTTCAAAGTCTGTCACGGTCGCAGGCTGATATCCACCCACCTGGATCGTACAGATCACATAACCGGCACCTTCCAAAGCTTCAGTGCGATTGGTGGTTGCGATGATCTGCGGTTTCACCTGCAGCGTTTCAGCCAATCGTTTCGCCACCATTTCAGATTCGGATAATCGAATGGGGTCAATATCCATCAGGCAAATGGTACTGGAAGAAAGCTCGGGGTAAAGCAAAATATCCCCCAAAAAGTTCTTGGTAAATACGGTACTTCCTGCTCCGATTATGGTTATCTTTGGCATTGAGACACCTCACATTGAATTGTTATTAATGATTTTAATGCAAAACGAGCAGTTCAATAACTGCCCGTTCTGCTAACCATTAACCGTTGCTTCCCTCAACCACAACCGTCAGCTTCAAGCCAAAGGAGGAGAAACTTGCTCTGACATTCATAGTTTACGGTAGCCAACTTAATAAAACAGAAAAAATACGTGAGAATCTGGTGAGAGTTTCTAAGGCTTTTAAGGAATTTCGATAGCTTTCTAGAGATTTTCATATAGAATAGAGTTGATGAAATACCATTCACATCGCAGTATCATTTTTTTCCTTCTATTTCTTCTTTTGTTTGGAACAAATATCTCGTTTTTTCCAGTGACGGCATCTGCTCTCTCCGCTGGCAGGGTAGATATTTCAACCCCTGACATTAGCCAGTTCCCCATAATGAAATTTAATTTAGAAGTGTTCGATCCTTCTGGCAATTTTTTAGCGGATGTATCAAAAGACCAGGTTACCGTTATTGAAGATGGACAATCAATAGCTCTGGACACCCTGGAACGTATAGAACCCGGCATCCAGATCATTCTGGCATACAACCCTTCTTCCGCGTTTGCGGCTACTGCACCTGGTGGAAATTATTTCACCTACATTCAAAAAACCCTCAATGTATGGGCGCAAAACCAGCCCGCTGACACCCCCAACTCACTTACCATTGCCACCAATACCGGGCTGCAGGCAGTGCAATTGACCAGTATCTCTGATTGGCAGCAAGCCATCAGCAGCTACCAGCCCGACTTAATGAACGCACAATCCAGTTTGATCAGCCTTTCTCTATCACTGGATCTGGCAACTGACCCTGCTGCACAGCCAGGCATGCATACCATCATTTTTTACATCACTTCTTTACTACCAAACGACTTGATTGATGACGTGCCCAACCAGATCGAAAGAGCACTCCTGGCCAAAGTACCTGTCTTTGTCTGGCTGGTTGCCCCAAATGGCACAGCCAACACTCCAGCCAGTGAACCGCTCATTCAGCTTTCTGGAAATACCGGTGGGCAACTTTATGTAGTTTCCACCAATGAAGAACTTCCTGGTCTGGATACCTATCTGCAGCCGATGCGATTCCTTTACCAGGCGACATATACATCTCAGATCGATCAGAGTGACACGCATATTGTAAAAGCAGTCGTGGAACGGCAAGGCGAAACTCTTACCAGTTCAGAGACATCCTTCTCAATTAACATACTACCTCCTTCTCCCATCTTCCTCACTCCACCTGCAACGATTGACCGAACCAAAATAAAAAATGAGGAGGGGAAGAAAGTACTTTCTCCTTCGTCAATACCGGTTTCTTACCTTGTGGAATTTCCAGATGGGCATCCACGTGATCTAAAAGCGGTGAGGTTATTTGTTGATGATGTAATGGTGGCGCAGAGCACCATACCACCCTTCACTGAAATTGAGCTGCCCCTGGATGATATTCAGGAATCGAAAACCATCCATTTACAGATCGAAGTGGAAGATGCCCTTGGGCTGGTTCAACGGAGTATTCAAATCCCAATTCAAGTGACAGTTGAGCCTTCAGGTATAGATGTTTTTAAAAATCCTGCTAATATTCTGAAACTCATTATCGGATTTGCGGGAGTCATCATTCTCGCTGGGATCGTTTTTTTGATCATTCGCCTGCGCAAAAAATCCAATGCTGAAAGAAAAGAGAAGCCGGTACGTGCTGTAAAAAAGAGCAACAAGAAGCCCCTTAGCCGATCAGCTTCCTTAAAGATTGGATCAAAACCAGTTAAAAAGCAAGGATCTGCTGCCGTTTCAAGGCAGCCTTTACAGCGCCAGGCGGTATATCGAAATGCATCAGCCAGGCCAGTTGTCACCAGACCTGTACGCACGCTGGAAACGCCAACCATACCCGTTGCCCCATTACCCGTAAGTATATTATCTTCAGCCAGGCTGGTCTGGTTGAATGATGATGGTCAGGTACTTTCCAACCCTCCGCTGGCGCTAATAGAAGAAGTGATCACAGTGGGTAATGACATGCGGCAGGTTACCAGATATATCGATTCTCCAGAGTTGAGCCCAGTCCATGCTCGCTTCCGCTGCACACCAGATGGTACCTGGACAGTCGCAGATTGTAATAGCATTGCAGGCACCTACATCAACTACAATCCAGTAGATAAGCAGCCCACTCCTTTGCAGCATGGTGACATTGTTCAGCTTGGTAGATTAATGTTCAGGTTTGAAATGGCGAACCCAACAAAAATCCCCCGTCCAATTGTAAAGAAAGGACAGGGGATATAATCCGTAAGTATTATCCCGCTATACTTCAGCCATTTTCGCCAAAAAATGACGCAGCAAGGCTGGTGCTTCCACCACCTTAATCCCACGAATTGCAGCCTGGTTCTGATACACAATGTGAGCAACCTCACCCACATAATCCAGATGACTTCGGGTGTAAACCCGTCGTGGAATAGCTAATCTCACCATTTCGAGATCAGGAGAAATTTCTTCTCCCGTCACTGGGTCTTTGTGTTCGAACATCAGGCTACCAATTTCTGTGGTGCGCACTCCACCTTCTATGTAGAGCGCATTTGCCAGCGCCACACCCGGGAACTGACGGGGTGGAATATGTGGCAGCGCTGCGCCTGCATTGAGATAGACAGCATGTCCACCAGTAGGCCGGTAAACCTGCATCCCTGCCTGCTCCAGCACATCGCCAAGGTACTGGGTGTGCTGTATCCGATATTTTAGATAATCTTCATTGATGGCTTCGTACATACCCTGGGCAATGGCATCCAGATCACGCCCAGCCAGACCCCCATAAGTGATAAAACCCTCACGAATGATGAGCTTTGCAGCCAGTTGATCGAATAATGCCTGATCGCGTAAGCCGATGAAACCGCCAATATTGACAATAGCATCTTTCTTGGCGCTCATTGTACAACCATCTGCCAGTGAGAAGATCTCTCGGGTTATTTCTTTGATGCTTTTCTTTGCATACCCTTCTTCGCGCTGCTGAATAAAGTAGGCATTTTCAGCAAAACGGCAGGCATCAATGAAGAATGGAATGCCATACTTATGATATACATCCGCTGTGGCGCGTATATTTGCCATTGAAACTGGCTGCCCGGCAGCAGTGTTATTGGTGATCGTCAGCATGCCTAAGGGGATATTCTCTTTGCCCACTTCCTGGATGAACGATTCCAGTTTTTGAACATCCATGTTGCCTTTGAATGGGTGTAGCAATGTGGGATCTGCGGATTCTTCAACTACCAGGTCAACAGGCCTGGCATTCAAAGCCAATAAATTTCCCATGGTGGTATCAAAATGCCGGTTGCTTGGTACTACATCACCTGCTTTCACCATCACAGAAAACAAGACACCTTCAGCAGCACGCCCTTGATGGGTTGGGAGGAACAACGGAAAACCCATGACATCTTCAATGGCATCTTTCATATGATAATAACTGCGTGCACCCGCATACGACTCGTCGCCCTGCATCATGGCGCTCCATTGCCGGTCACTCATGGCATTGGTACCACTGTCAGTCAACAGGTCAACGAATACGTCATCAGATCTTACTTTGAACAGGTTGAGGAATGCTTTTGCCAAAATATCCACTCGTTCTTCACGAGTGGTCATACGGATCGGTTCCACCATTTTGATGCGAAAAGGTTCGACAAAAGGAATGGGCATTTTTTCTCCTGTGAGTGAGTTAGATTTCACCCACCATTTTACACGATTTATTGATTGCACAAATCATGAGTCTACTTCTTCGTTATAATAACGATATATTTATCATTCCTAGAAAGCGAACCCTTCTCATGCCTGAAAATAAACCTCTGGTAACCATAGTCATTCCAGTTTTCAATGAGCAGGATGCATTACCAGCTTTTCACCAGCAATTGACTGCTGCCGTAAATCACCTGCCGTATGATTTTCGCTTTCTTTACGTCAACGATGGGTCAGCCGATGCCACCTCACAAATTCTGGATGGAATTCAGAAGAATGAGCCGCGCATGGAAGTGCTGGAGTTGAGCCGCAATTTTGGACACCAGGCAGCCATTACCGCTGGTATGAGTAAAGCCCAGGGTGATTATGTGCTCACTATGGATGGCGATGGACAGCATCCCCCTGAATTGATCAAGGATATGCTGGCACTCATCGCGCAAGGTTTTGACATGGTGCTCACCCAGCGGGTGGAAGAAAAAGAAGCCAGCTTCAAGAATTGGACTTCGCGCATCTTCTATCGCCTGATCAACTGGATTGGTGATACCAATATCACTCCCGGTGGGGCGGATTTCCGGTTGATGTCACGCCAGGTGGTAGATGCCATTAATTCCATGCCAGAGCATCACCGGTTCTTACGTGGCATGGTAGCCTGGGCGGGATATAAAAAAGTCATTCTGCCCTTCCAACCTCCCCACCGTATCGCTGGCAAATCGAAATATTCCCTGCGGAAAATGGTGAGGTTATCCATGGACGCAGTCTTCTCATTTTCCCTTGTCCCGCTATACATCAGCATCTCGCTGGGGTTACTCTTTTTACTTTTATCTGTGGTCGAGGTTATCTATGTGCTCAGCTTCTGGGTATCTGGCAGGCAGGATCTGCTCGCCCCCGGATGGAGCTCTTTGATGTTCGTATTATTATTCGTAGGTGGCACATTGATGATTGCCCTGGGTATCATTGGAATTTACATCGGGTATATCTTCCAGCAGGTCAAGTGGCGACCGGTATATCTGGTACGTAAATTCCTACCAGCAGCTACCGTAGAAAAAGATGAGGGGAGCAATCAATCGGTTTCCAATGAATAGACTGCATCAAAATCTCAAGCAATTCAAACTCCCCCTCTGGGCTGAACCCCTTGTCGTTATCATGGTGTGCGTCTTCGCTTACGGGGTAGTCATCCCCTGGTTGGGGTATTATTGGGATGATTGGGCTTTCCTTTTCATCCGCACACAATTAGGTGCAGAGGGTCTGACCCGCTATTTCTCCACCAACCGCCCTTTCATTGCCTGGATCCCTCAATTGACCATCCCTCTACTGGGAACCACCCCCTGGAAATGGCATGTCTTGATGTTGCTCATGCGCGCGGCCAGTGCCATCAGTGTATGGTGGGTGATCCGGTTGGCATGGCGAAAATCAAGGGATGTAGCATTATGGGTGGCGCTTCTCTTTGTAGTGTATCCGGGGTTTGACCAGCAGGCTATTGCCATCAATTACACGGATTTCTTCCTGTTGTTTACTTTCTTGATGCTCTCGTTTTCCTTCTCCATCCTCGCCATGCGCAGCCAGAAACGCGCCTGGTTATACCTTCTCCTGGCGGTTCCCCTGGCAGCATACAACCATTTGGCATTGGAGTATTTCTTCCTGCTGGAATTTTTGCGGCCGGTATTCATGTGGTTCAGCTTGAAGGATGAGGGGCTCAAGAATTCTCAAAGGTTAAAACGTGTTGCAGTATTTTGGCTGCCATTCCTGTTTGTCTGGCTGGGAGCAGTGGTCTGGCGGTTCTTTGTCTTTGATTACCAGACGAATAATTATGAAATTGGGCTACTTGATCAGTTAAAATCTACTCCCTGGAAAACCCTGGGCGCACTAATTTTAACGTTACTTAAGGACATCTTCCAGGTAACACTGGGTGCCTGGGGGTTGCCATTTACCTTTCCAGCACTGGCTGAATTTGGATTGCGGTCAACTTTCCTATTTACAGCAGTGATCCTTGCCACGCTTGGTATTACGCTGGTAGCCGTTTTCTCTCAGCTAAAAGATGGATCCGAAGGAAAGACGAAAAACGCCATCACCATCATGCTGGTCGGGTTATGGGGGATGATCATCGCGGGATGGCCATTTTGGTTGACCAACCTGGAGATTGGCCTGCATTTTGCCACCAGCAGATTCACACTTCCATTCATTCTGGGAGTAAGTCTTTTCCTGGTTGGGTTGGTTCGTATTTTACCCACCCGCCCGGTGGTATCTTATGCCATCCTGGCAGGTCTGGTTGCGCTGGCGGCAGGTTACCAGATCCAGGTCGCAACGGATTTCCGCCGTGATTGGAATTCCCAAAAAAACCTCTTCTGGCAGTTGGCCTGGCGGGCTCCCGGTATTGAACCCAACACTGTCATTGTATCCAACGATACGCCGATCCGGTTCGCCAGTGATAACTCACTGGTTTCACCCCTTAATTGGATGTATGCATCCGATAATCATAGTGATACGCTGGAATACATGTTCTTTTACCCCAGCATCCGCCTGGAAACCGCATTAAAGAACCTCGAACCCGGTATGACCATTGAAAAAGATTACCTGGCTGCCAAATTTTCTGGCAGCACAGATCAACTGATCGCGATGGTGTACAGTCCACCTGGTTGCGTGCGAATGCTCGATCCGGAACTTGACCCGGTCAACCAGATGCTTCCCTTGCTCATCCGTCAGGCAGCTGGCCTTTCCAGAATCGCTCTCATCCAGACAAATTCGACAGGTGAGCCGGCTGTCCCGATGAAGCAAATATTCGGTGCCGAGCCCACTCATGGTTGGTGTTATTACTTTGAGAAAGCCGACCTTGCTCGCCAACAGGGAGATTGGGATCAGGTTGCCTCGCTGGGCGATGAAGCTTTTACGCAAGGAGATTACCCGAACGACCCTGCAGAACGGCTGGTTTTCATCGAAGGGTATGCTCACACTGATCAGTGGGAAAAAGCAGTGAACCTGACCAGCGAAGCCAATGCCATCACTCCTCTGATGCAGCCGGTTTTATGCAAGCTGTGGCAGCGCATCGAGCGGGATAGAGGTTTGGATGCTGTTCCAGATAACATTCTTGCAACACTGCAGGCAGAGTTGAACTGTACGCCATGAGTTACAAGATGAGTTAGAATACAGATATTACTTCTACTTTGGAGGATCTATGAAGTTCCTTATCAGTGGGGGAGCCGGTTACATCGGCAGCACGATTTGTTCAGCATTGGAAGATGCCGGGCACACCCCTGTCATTCTCGATTCGCTCATCACAGGTCGAAGAGAATTTACAAAGAACAGGATTTTTTACCAGGGCGACATAGCTGATGCTTCGCTGATTGGAAAGATATTTCGGGACCACCCCGATATTCATGCAACGGTACATTGTGCTGCATTGATCGTGGTGCCTGAATCAGTGACCGCGCCGTATGAATATTATCAGGACAATGTTTCCAAATCCATCGAGTTCTTCAATATTTTACAAAAAATTGGATCCAAACGCGTTGTTTTTAGTTCTTCTGCTGCGCTGTATGATGTGTCACCCACATTTATGGTAACAGAAGAATCCGCCATCAACCCCAACAGTCCGTATTCCCGCACAAAATTCATGATCGAAATGGTTCTGAAAGATTTTTGTGCAGCTTATGGTATGAAAGGTATCGCTCTGCGATATTTCAACCCGATTGGCGCAGACCCCAAGATGCGCAGTGGGATCCATGTGCCCTTCCCAACCCACGTAGTTGGCAAGCTGGTGGATACTGCTCAGGGCAAGCAAGAAGTGTTTGAGATCACCGGCGATGGCTGGCCTACTCGTGACGGCACGGGGATCCGGGATTACATTCACGTGTGGGACCTGGCAAAAGCGCATGTGAATGCAGTGGTTGAATTTGATCAGGTTTTTGAACGTGCGGGCAACCCTGAAGACAATTACCTGGTGATCAATCTCGGCACCGGCAAAGGGGTTACGGTCAAAGAACTGGTTACCGCGTTCGAAAAAGTGTATGGGAAAACCATCAACAAACGAATTGCTCCTCCCCGCCCGGGCGATGTTGCCGGCGCTTATGCCAGTGCAGAAAAAGCTCTTCAATTAATTCAATGGAAAGCAGAGCTTCCCATAGAGCAGGGTATCTCGGATGCGTTGAAATGGGGAGAGATTCGGGAAACGATCCTGGATTTTAAAAAATAAAAATTCTCATCTTACGAACGGAGAGTGATGGATTTGTTACTCTCCGTTTTTTGTTAATTGCTTTCTCACCCAGAGAAGTGCATCTCCAGGTGTTCCAATTCGCAGTCCGCGATTTTTCGCAACATTTATATTTTCAATAAAATGTTTGCCATTCAGGGTTACCAAAAAGTCCACCTTTGCTTTAGCAGCTGCAACCAGAATGGGCACATCTGCAGGATGATTGATCCAATGCATATGAGATGCAACATCTGAAGGAATTGGATCGCGTACGATTTGTACTTTCGCACAACGGATCATTTCCCTGGCCAAGGGGATTGCTTCAGGAATTTTTCGCGCAATATTCCTTTCTACTTCTACGATCACCTGCTCAGAAACGAGTAAGAGAAGCTTCTCATCTTCTCCCAGAAGCAGTAATGCCCTGGAAGCTCCGCTGGTAGAGATGATCCCAGCCATTAAAGCACTGCTATCCAAAAAGATTCTAATGTCCGGCATAATGGTCCCGATAGTAATCCTCGCGCTCTTCGTCCAATGCCTTCAATAATTCATCTTCAGAGAGTTGCTTTTCCTTGATGATATTCGCGATACGATCTCCAAGCTGATTGACATAAAGGACTCGCGGAGAAAGTATGAATGAACCATCTCCAAGGTCTATCAAAGTGAACACATCCCCCTCGTTGTATCCATACTTAGTACGGATCTCTACCGGTAAGGTAATGCTTCCCTTTTTGCGTACCTGGATGATATTATCAGACATAGATAAAATTCTCCTTTTCGGATTTTCCGATATTCTGATTATACAACAAATTTCAAGAAGCCTTACGGGTAAACCCGTAAGGCTTTCTGAACTCATGAATTTAGATAGAACTTCAGAAGAATATTACTATCGTTCGATTTCGTTCACACCATACTTGGTTATCAGATCATCCAGTGCTTCGCGCAATAACTCCGCTTCTCCCGCCTGGCGCTCAGCAGCCAGTTTCGTCAATCGCTCCAGTTGGGTCTGGGTGTAATGACTGGTTTTTGGAACCATGCGCTCGTCATAAGCCAGACGCACTTTTCCACGCCCGGTGAGCTTGGCACGGTAAAGAGCCTGGTCAGCCTTGCGCATGATCTCTGATTTCAGGCACCCATCAATCGGGGCGCAGGCAATCCCCGCGCTGATGGATAACCCTTCTATCTTTTCTTCTTCCTTGGTTAAAGGAATTATCTGCGCTGCAGCCCTGGTTCGGATCTCTTCTACCAAAAGGAAAACCTGCTCTCTTTCAGCGGAAGGGAAGAGAATGGCAAATTCATCCCCACCATACCGGCAAATGATGTCATTTTCTCCAGCTTTTTCACGCAGGAGTTCAGCCAGAGCAACAAGAACATCATCGCCACCACTATGGCCATAGGTATCATTCAGAGTGAGAAAATGATCAATATCAATGAATGCCAGCGAGAGGGGTTCACCCGTGCTTTTACTTTTCTCGAGTGCTCTATCAAATAACTCGTGGAAAGTTTTCCGGTTGATCAAACCGGTCAAAAGATCGTGAGCAGTTGCTGAAAGATTCGCCATCATTATCACCTTTCTGTATAATATATTAATATATTACTTCTATATATTATAATGAAATCATACTTATGTCAATTACCGAATAAATTTTGGTATAGTCAATGAATACAAAAGGGTTGTCCTTTCCTATTCAGACAGCCCCGTTGATGGTTGAAATTGCATCACAGTGTTTATCCTCCCAGGAGTAAAGTGAGTGCCAGTACTCTCGTAGAAAATGATGCTTTCGAACGTATTCTATTTCTGTCATGTTGAGCGAAGCGACCTGCACCACATGCAGTGTAGGTGAACATCTTACCATGAGTTTTTATGCAATATCTGATTCCTTAGTTTTTTTATTCCTTTAATCTGATAGGATTTTTGCATTGAAATGTCAGAGCAAGACTCTCGCCAGCACTGCGCCTGATGCAGTGCCGGTTGTTCCTCCATCAGGGTGACATTAATCTCTCGGGTTTAGCTTCGGGGAAGCAGTCTGTCACAAACTATCCAGTACCTTTCCCCCTGCACTAAACCTCTACATTAAAGTTGTAAGACTTGCGTATTTTACAGGACGAAACAATCTATTTGAGACGAAGCAAATTACCAGGTATTGCCCCACCCGCTTGCGGCACCCTGCCGTTTTTAAGAAATCGAAAAGGAGAGGAAATGAGATTCCTTCCCCTGAATCCGGTTTTGGATTTGGGGGAAGGTTGGGAAGGGGGTTGTACTTTTGGTGATTTTCGTAGCAAATCTTCTTACGCAGATACCAGAGCTTCCATCTTCCTGCGCGATAATT
>JBDKSY010000007.1:0-3161 GCA_039680395.1 Anaerolineaceae bacterium
CTTAAGGATCCTTATTACGCTTTCTCGATATTCAATTGGGATGTTGCAGGGGATTTTCCAGAGGTTCGTATCCATGTCACGACTAATTGCTATGATTTTCAGGAAATTTATTATTCACCAAGTATCTGATTAGTGTTATATTTTTACCATACAATTCAAACTTATTGTTTCTTGACTGAAATTTTACGGTAAAATAATTGTTTGGTATTGTTATAATTTTACATCCGTTTCCGGAGGATTTAAACTGTGGATAATTCACATCTCGATTTTCTTTTTCGCCCAAAATCTGTTGCAGTAATTGGCGCATCCGCCACTCCAGGTAAGATTGGGTACTCGGTAATGTACAACTTGCTTGAGGGGAAATATGAAGGCAAAATCTACCCAATCAACAACAAGCTGGATGAAATTCTGGGAATCAAGTGCCATGCATCCATTCTTGATGTTCCAGGACCAGTTGACATCGCAGTCGTTACAGTCCCTGCCAAAATTTGCGTACCCATTACCGAAGAATGCGGGAAAAAAGGTGTCAAAGCTCTGGTCATCATCACCTCTGGTTTTAGTGAAGTTGGTGAAAAAGATCTTGAACAACAAATGGTTGATGTTGCAAAAAAATACAACATGCGGATACTGGGTCCAAACATCGTTGGCTATCTTTCCAACAGTGAAAAACTCAACGCCTCATTTGCTCCATTCCTGCCATTGCTCGGAAAGGCATCATTGATCTCACAAAGTGGTGCCTTACTCATCGCTTTGGATGCAGCTACTTATTCTCGCCGTGTTGGTTTCGAAAAGCTACTATCAATTGGTAACATGTCTGATCTTGATTTCTCTGACATGATTGAATGGCTCAATGACGACGTTAATACTTCTTGTATTTCCCTCTACATTGAAGGTTTCAAAGATGGTCGCAAATTCATAGATCAATGCCGCAAGACTACAAAACCTATCATTGCATTAAAAGCGGGTGTTTCAGCTCATGGTGCTGCAGCAGCAGCATCTCACACTGGTTCACTTGCTGGTGCCGCTAAAGTATACGGTGCTGCTTTCCAACAAGCTGGTGTTGTTCAGGCTACCGATCTCGATAACCTGTTCGATCGCACCTTGGCGCTTTCCCTCGAGCCACAACTGAAAGGTGACAACCTCCTGGTGATCACCAATGGTGGCGGTGTAGGCGTATTGGCTACAGATGCTGCAGAACGATATGGCATCCCGCTCAAATTTGCACCAAAAGATGTACAGGAAGAATTGAAGAAGCACATGCCAGATTTTGGTTCTGCGAAAAACCCGGTTGACCTGACAGGTATGGCTGGACCAGAATGGTATAAAGAATCGGTTTTATATGCCATCAAACATGCCTGGGTAGATGGTGTCATTGTTCTCTATTGTGAAACTGCCATCACGAATCCATCAGAAATCGCCCAGGCAATATTTGAAGCAGTGAAAGAATCGGGAATAACCGATAAACCTGTCACCGTTTCATTCGTAGGTGGCGAAAAATCAGAAAACGGTATGCAGTGGCTGGTTGAGAATGGTATTCCAGCCTATGGCGCGCCGGATATAGCAATGAATGCTATGGCTGCCCTACGCGAATACGCAAAGATCCGCGAAACCCTTTCTGAAAAATCAGAAAATAATATCAAAGTAGATAAAGCAGCTGCCCAAAAAGTGATTGCTGGTGCTCGTGCTACAGGCCGTGATTCCTTGACCGAAATTGAAGCCAAGCAGGTCTTTGAAGCTTATGGCCTGCCCGTTACCAAAACCTATCTTGCAAAATCAGAGGATGAAGCTGTTGCTCTTGCAAAGAAGATCGGTTTCCCAGTGGTAATGAAAATTGTTTCTCCTGATATTCTGCATAAATCTGATGCGGGTGCGGTCAAAGTAAATATCAAAGACGAACAAGCTGTCCGAGATGCTTATCAGACCATCCTGAAGAATTCAAAGGCTTACAAAGCCAATGCAGATATTCATGGTGTTGCTGTCCAGGAAATGGCTCCATCAGGTACCGAAGTGATCATGGGTTCTGTTAATGATCCTACCTTTGGACCAACAATGATGTTTGGTTTGGGTGGAATCTTCGTTGAGGTGCTTAAGGATGTAACTTTCCGTGTTGCTCCAGTTTCCATGAGCCAGGCACGCCATATGATAGATGAAATTCGTGGCGCACCAATTCTGGCTGGTGTTCGTGGCGAATCTCCGCGTGATCGAGTTCAATTAGCTGACACTGTATGTCGTTATTCCAAGATGATCCTTGACCTTGGTGATGACATCAGTGAATCGGATGCAAATCCAATTCTTGTGTACGAAGAAGGCAAGGGAGTAAAAGTCGTTGATGCCCGTGTCATTCTGAAAAAGAAATAGCATTATAGAAACCAAAGGGCTGCATAATATTATGCAGCCCTTTTTCTCTCCCTGCCGGTATTCTTTCTTGTTAAGGCAGGTTCCATGCAAAATATTTCTCGAAGAAAATTTCTCAAAGATGCATCCCTGGGGTTGGGTGGATTGATCCTTGCCGGCCTTACGGGATGCAAAACTGCCACTCCTCAACCGTTTTCACCAACACAAAATATCCTAACAAAAATTATTCCCACTGAAAGTTCAACAATTCCTTCTTTATCTGAAACTACATCCACTTCAGAACCAACACTACCCACAAAGTCTCCCGATCTTGCTGTTTCTCGTAATGGTGAACCTGAAGTTATGGTGCGCCAGGTAATTGAAGCTTTAGGTGGAATGAACCAATTTGTTCCATTTGGAGCAAATGTCATCATAAAACCGAACATCTGTGTGGCTTATCACACCTATGAATATGCAGCTACCACGAATCCCTGGGTGGTCGGGGCATTGGTAAAACTGTGTTTTGAAGCAGGTGCTGCCAGTGTGAAAGTAATGGATAATCCATTTGGTGGAACGGCCGAAGAAGCGTATAAAATTTCAGGGATTGCTGATATAGTAAATGCTGCTGGGGGTGAAATGATATTTATGGTGAATAGAAAATTCATCCATACTTCCATTCCAAATGCAGGTAAATTGAAAGAAGTATCCGTTTATGAAGACATCCTGAAAACTGATGTTTTGATCAATGTACCAATAGCGAAAACACACGGTCTGGCAACGCTTACCCTGGGTATGAAAAATCTGATGGGAACGATCCTGAAAAGAGA
>JBDKSY010000008.1:0-2727 GCA_039680395.1 Anaerolineaceae bacterium
CGGGTGGTTAATTGCGCAGATTTTTCTTTAAGGTCAGCCAACTCTTCGACTAATTTCTCCAACCGTTCCTTTGAGGCTCTATCTGTTTCCTTCTTCAAGGCTTCGCGTTCAATTTCAAGTTGAAGGATGTTCCTGTCTACCTCATCCAACTTTTGAGGTTTTGAATCGATTTCTGTGCGCAGCATGGCAGCAGCTTCATCTATCAAATCAATCGCTTTATCCGGCAAATGCCTTTCAGGAATATAGCGTTTTGATAAGGTTGCGGCAGCGATGACTGCAGCATCAGTAATGCGCACACCATGGTGTACTTCGTATCGCTGCTTCAAACCACGCAAAATACTGATCGTGTCTTCGATGGAAGGTTCATCCACAAACACCGGCTGAAAACGTCGCTCCAGTGCCGCGTCTTTTTCTATGTATTTGCGATACTCATCGAGAGTTGTAGCACCAACAAGATGAAGATCACCTCGTGCGAGCATAGGTTTCAGTATGTTGCTTGCATCCATAGCGCCTTCGGCAGCACCTGCACCGACCACAGTATGCATTTCATCGAGGAAGACGATGATCTCACCTTGAGATTCAGTGATCTCTTTAAGGGCTGCTTTGAGACGCTCTTCAAATTCACCTCGATATTTGGCACCGGCTACCATAGAACCTAAGTCAAGCTGGATGATCCGCTTCTTCTTCAAGCCTTCAGGCACATCACCTTTGACGATACGCTCAGCCAGACCTTCTGCAATAGCGGTTTTTCCAACGCCAGGCGCACCGATCAAAGCAGGATTGTTCTTTGTCCGGCGAGACAGGATCTGCACTCCCCGGCGAATTTCTTCATCACGACCGATCACGGGATCGAGCTTTCCCTGACGCGCTAAAGCGGTCAGGTCACGCCCGTATTTCGCGAGCGCCTGATAGGTATCTTCAGGGTTCTCAGTAGTCACTCGCTGTGTGCCACGAATGGATTTCAATGCCCCCAGAATGGCATCTTTGGTCATGCCAAAGGAAGCCAATCGCTTTCCTTCACTTGAATCGCTTAATCCCAATAAAAGATGTTCTGTAGAGACAAATTCATCCTGCATCCCTTTGGCATACTTTTCTGCTGAATCAATGACATCCGCTACCTGGCTTGACAGACCCGTTTCGATATTGCTGCCATGCACCTGAGGATGGTTCTCTAATTCTTTAATAATTTCTTCGCGTATTGCCAACACACTTCCTGAGATTTTCGTAACAATGGCAGGTACCACGCCTTCTTCCTGCTGCAAGAGTGCTAGCAGTAAATGAACAGGTTCAATCGCTTGATGATGATAGTCGCGAGCGATCTGTTGTGCTTGAAAAACCGCCTCACGAGACTTTTGAGTAAATTTGTCCATATTCATAAGATCCTCCAAAACTGTAAATCCTGTATTACTCTACTCTTTGGATGTATAAATCTTGTATGCAAAGTATAAGAATGAGATCAGCAAGTCCAATTCCTGGAAGGTGATTTGATCAAATCTGAGTCTATTGAAACATAAATACGCAGCAGCAGGATTTCTTCAAAGGGATTGTTGCTGCCCTGGAATGACCTGCGCATTTTGGGTGTAATAGAGATGATCATGATGACCAGTAATGAGATTCAATTTATTTGTAACACATTTCTTCCTTTACGATTTTCGTGATCAGCTTTTCATAAAAAGTACCCTCTGATCAAGAATAGGATAAAATTCTTGTAGAGTAAATTATGAATATCAAGAAAAAATCCGTTTTCCAAGTGATTGGTAAATTTCTGGCAGCAATACTCCTCACGGTAGCGACTATCATCTTGTTGCAACCTTTGAGGGATTTCCTGGGGTCCCAGATCATTGCGCTGGTCTTTCTTTTACCCGTTTTGCTGTCTGTATACTTTTCAGGTTTGGCTCCCGCAGTAATCTCGGCAATCGCTTCATTCTTATGTTTGAACTATTTCTTTGTTCCACCATATTACAGCCTTTTGGTTCACAAAGCTCAAGATTATGTAACATTACTCGTTTTTCTATTGGTGGCGGTGTTCACCAGTCAATTGATTGGTAAAGCCAGACAGGGGGTGCAGCTTGCCAGGAAAAATGAGTGGGAAGCAACCAGCCTTTACCAATTGATCCTTTCGCTTTCACAGCAACATGATAATGCAGACATTGCTCAAACCCTGAGTCAACACACGCTCAAAACAATTGCCTGCGCTCGAGTCGAAATAGCTCTACCTTCTGATACGAAAAATCCCCCCTTGATCGTAGGGTCTACACGGGAAAAACAAAAAGAAAGGGAATTATTCGAATTCAAATATCCCATGCTAACCCAGCGAAACTTTGAAGGGTATATCAAGGTGTGGGTAGATCACCCAGTTCTATCCGATGAAGAAGATAGGCTGCTTACTGTCTATGCCAATCAGGGAGCATTGTTCCTCGAGCGTATCCATCTCTTGCAGGTGGAAACAAAATCTCATATTCTGGAAGAAACGAACCAGACAAAAAGCATTTTGCTATCTTCAGTATCTCATGAGCTTCGATCTCCTCTGGCTGCGATCAAGGCATCTGTTTCCAGCCTGCGAAGTGGAATGGTTGACTGGGAAATTGATGCCCGGCAGGAATTGCTCGCCACCATTGAGGAGGAAACAGATCATCTCAACTTTCTGGTGGGCAATTTGCTGGATATGACACGTATTGAAGCTGGGGCTCTTACCTTGCATAAAAAATGGAACTCTCTTGCTGAGAT
>JBDKSY010000009.1:0-4026 GCA_039680395.1 Anaerolineaceae bacterium
ATTGTAACATCCAATCTAATCCGCGCTTATCCAATCCACGCTTTATCCAATCCACGCTTGATCAGGAGTTAGCCTGTTATGTTATAATTGCGTCCATTATCCTGATGGAATATTGGACGGAGAACAAACATTGGCTTTCTTTAACCCCATAAAATGGCTGTTAGGGTTACTTTCACAAGACCTGGGAATTGACCTTGGCACAGCTAACACATTGGTCAATGTTAGGGGCAAGGGCATTGTCATTAACGAACCTTCCTGGGTGACGATCGATAAACGCACCCGTGAACCGCTGAAGATCGGTGCTGCTGCGAAGGCGATGGTCGGGCGCACGCCAGCGAACATGGTCACAATCAGACCCCTGCGTGATGGCGTTATTTCGGAATACGACATCACCCAAGCACTGCTTGAATACTTCATCAGCAAAGCTCATGAAAACAGCATCGTTCTATTCCCACACTCGCGGGTTGTCATCGGTATTCCATCTGGTGCAACGGAGGTCGAAAAACGCGCGGTTTACGATGCGGCTATGTCTGCCGGAGCGCGGGAAACTTACATGGTCCTGGAACCTGCCGCGGCAGCAATCGGGGCTGGCTTGCCAATCAATTCGGATTCTGGCACCATGGTTGTGGATATCGGGGGAGGTACCACCGAGGTGGCGGTGATCAGCACTGGCGGTATTGTCATTTCCCGTTCGCTGAGAGTGGCAGGCGACGAGTTAGATCAGGACATCATTGAGTATGTCCGCAGCAAGTACAACTTGTTCATTGGTGAGCAGATGGCTGAGAAGGTGAAAATTGCGATCGGTTCAGCTTATCCACTCAAAGAAGAAAAAACGGTCGATGTTCGCGGGCGTAATCTGATCACCGGGTTACCCGAAGCGATTGAGATCTCGTCAATCGAAATTCGTGAAGCAATTTCACCTTCAGTTCAGGTGATTGTGGACACTATCAAGGATGCTCTGGATGAATCCCCACCGGAAATACTCTCAGATCTGATGGACAATGGCATTTGCCTGACGGGTGGAACCGCCCAGCTTCAAGGACTGGCTGAGCGCCTCTCGAACGAGGTCCGCGTAAGAGTCTGGGTCGCGGAAGACCCAATGACATGTGTGGCACGCGGCTGTGGAATGGTGCTGGACGACTTGGATCTGTACGAAAATTTACTCGTAGGCATTGAACGGGATCCTTACACTAGTACGCAGGGTTGATCTTTCCTTGCGATCTGGATAGACCAGATTCGACATGCGCAATCTATTTACTCCAAAAAACCTACGAAATCTGATTTTAATCATCGTTATTGCCGGTGTTCTCACACTTGCAATCTCAGGTTATTTAACGCCACTTTTTAGCCTATCTGTCAGTCCGCTGATTTCCGCCCAGAGCTGGATTTCTGAACGCTACCTGGCTTTCAGCGACTTCTTTGGTTCTCCGCGTGATATGGCAACTCTGCGCGAAGAGAATGCCCTACTGCGCAACGAGGTGGCACAGCTGCAAAGCGAAATCATTGCCCTGCAGGAAAACCTGGCTCAGGCCGAAATTCTTTACACCTTATTGGATTTTGTGCGCAACAATCCAGAGCATGAATACGTGGCCGCGACGGTGATTGGGCGCGAGATCAGCCCTTACCTGCAATATATCATTATCGATAAAGGCTCCAATGATGGCATCCGGTACGGCATGCCGGTGGTAACTCAGCAAGGTCTGGTTGGGCGGATCGACGCGGTTATATCGGATGCCGCGCGTATTCAGTTGATCACTGATGCCGGTTCGGTTGTCAACGTGCGGCTTAAGACCGCTAATGTTGAAGGACAGGTAAGTGGTTCCATTACTGGCGAGATAAGTCTTGATATGGTACCAATTGATGCCCAGGTGGATATTGGCGAGGTTATTCTTACATCCGGTTTGGGTGGAACGTACCCCCCGAATATTTTTGTGGGTCAGGTTCTTTCGATGCAGACACGTCAGAACGCGCTCTTTCAGACGGGTTCTGTCCAACCAATTGTTGATTTCTCAGTTCTAAGTGCGGTGCTCGTCATCACCAATTTTGATGCTGTTGATATCACGCCGTTAATACCCTGAGGTTTGCCCATGTTGATTTATCTGGCATACGGAATGAGTTTCGTGCTGGCGATGATGCTCCAGTACGGCGTCTTCAGCCGTTGGATGATCCTCTCGGGCAGCCCTGATCTGGTGCTATTGCTTGTGATTGCGCTTTGCCTGCATCAGAAAAACAGAAGATTCTGGATTCTGGTCCTTATTATGGGTGGGGTCGTGGGATTTGTTTCGGCAATGCCCTATTTCGTGCCGATGATCGTCTATATGGCAGTTTACCTTGCATCCCTAAGCCTGAAACAGCGCCTTTGGCAGACACCGCTGTTGGGGATGTTCCTGCTGACCTTCGGCGCGACCATCCTGACAAATCTTCTTTCGATCGCCGTTCTGTTCGTGCAAAGAATTCCCTTCGTGTTCTCTGAAGCACTGGTGAATGTGGTTCTGCCGGCGGTATTTCTCAATATGTTCTTGGCAATTCCAGTGCATGCCATTGTGCGGGAATTGAATGTGTGGCTGTATCCACAAGGAGCCCAGGTATGAATAATGGCAACTATGAAAAACCAACCATCGATCTGAAACGTTTCCGTTGGGTCTATCTGACCATTGCGGTCGTATTTGTCTACTACATTGCGCAACTCTTCAATTACCAAATTATTAGAGGCGCGGAATATCGGGCACAAGCGGAAGATAATCGCACCCAGGTTATTAGTATCCCAACAGATAGAGGGATGATCTTTGATCGTAATGGCATCGTTTTAGCCCGTAACGTGGCGCAATACAACGTTACTGTTACGCCGGCCAACTTGCCGGACTCAGCCGGGAAAACCCGCGATATTTTTAACCAGCTCAGCGCTCTGATTGATATTCCTGTCAGCCAGGGCGAGGTTAACGAGCAAACAGCAGGTTCTTTTTCACCTTGCTATACCCCACTGGGTATCGAACAGGTGGTGGAGATTGCTGACAGCCTCTGGCCCTTTCAGGCGACGCGCCTGAAATGTAATATCGACAAGCAAACAGCCATGATCATCAAGGAAAAAGGGGCAGACTGGCCTGGCATCGAGGTGGAGATCGAACAAATCCGTGAATATCCCACGGGTAATCAGACTGCGGAAATCATCGGTTTTCTTGGACCTATCCCGGAAGTGCTTTTGGATTATTACACCGAACAAGGCTTTGTCTCAGGACGAGACAAAGTGGGTTACATGGGCGTTGAAAACTCGATGCAGGATGTGCTCGGGGGGAAAAACGGACGACGGGTGGTGGAAGTGACGGTCGGTGGTGAGATCGTGCGAGATATCGAAGAGCCTGTTGACCCTGTGCCTGGTGGGAACATCTATCTTTCGATCGACTACCGTTTGCAGCAAGCTGCGCGGGCTGCGTTGGTAAACCAGCTCGATTACTGGAATCAACTCTATATGCTCTGGCAGAATGAAATCCTGAGCACTATGGGAGTTGTTGTGGCAATGGATGCCAAGAGCGGCGAGATCCTCTCGATGGTGTCTTATCCGAACTATGATAACAATCGCATGTCTCCATTCATCCCGGCTGATTACTATGAGCAGCTTAGCATCGACGAACACAAACCTTTGCTCAACAAAGCCATCAGTTCCGAATTGCCGCCAGGTTCCGTTTACAAGATGGTTTCTGCTCTGGGGGTCTTGAACGAAGACGTGGTCACGCCCTATCAGACAGTTGAAGACCCAGGCATGATCACTCTCCGCCAGCAATTCTATGAGACCGACATTGGTTCTTTACAGAACTACTATTGCTGGGATCGTGCCGGGCATGGTCAGGTGGATTATTTGCACGGTATTGCTTATTCCTGTAATGTTTATTGGTACAAGGTAGGCGGCGGTTATGAGGGCGAAGTGGCTGACGGCGGTTTGGGCATCTGGCGCATGGATGAGTACGCTGCGGCGCTTGGCTACGGAGAAACGACCGGGCTTGAACTTCCAGGTGAAGCGGATGGATTGCT
>JBDKSY010000010.1:0-2911 GCA_039680395.1 Anaerolineaceae bacterium
GCCAATTCAGATACCAACTCTGCAGATGACAATGGGCATGGAACGCATATGGCAGGGGTGATGGTTGCCAAAGCGAATAACAATACCAGCACAACTGAAACCGGGCTGGGGGTCTCCAATGGGACAGTTCTGGCAGTGAAAGTACTCAATGCCCAGGGATATGGCACTTCTTTTAATATTGCAGCAGGGATCCGCTATTGTGCGAATAATTCCTATGTAAAGATCATTAACATGAGTTTTGGCAGTTCAGCACTGGATGCGCTGCAATACAATGCTCTGGTGTACGCACGCCAGAAGGGGAAATTGTTGGTGGCGGCAGCAGGGAATGAATCTACCAGCCAGTATGTCTACCCGGCTGCCTGGGCTGATGCCGATAGTCCTGCACCTTATGCGCAACCTAACATTCTCTATGATAGCTTGATCTCTGTAGCGGCAGGTCGTGCCCCCAGCGCTTTGGGATATAAGATCTGGGTGGATGAAGATGGCTTGCGCGACATTGATCCAGATGAAATATATTCCACTGATCAGTGTGCCACAGGGACGCTATTCGACGATGGCAGCGTATTGGGATCAAACTATGGAAGCTGGGTCAGCCTGGTGGCGCCAGGTGAAAATATCTATTCCGCCACTCCGGTCAGCTATGGGTTCTATGGGAACTCTTATGAGGGCATGGTATCAGGTTACGAATATTTAAGTGGTACTTCTGATGCAGCCGCATTTGTTTCAGGAGGTGCTGCGCGTATATGGAGCATTATGACAACCCAGACCGCTGCCGCTATAAAAAGCAGGTTGACCAACCCTGATCACAGCAGCGAATTAAAACTGGCTGTAGATCCAACGGTGGCAAATGCAACCACAGGGTACAAAAACCTGACAAACTTTACCTTTGGCGGAAATGCTGTCAGCTATGGAGTGCCATTTGACAGTGATAGTGATGGGAATGCAGATACCATCATGGCTCCTTATTGTTGGCCGATCACCGGCGGTGCCTATGGATCTGATCAGGCTATGGCCAATACCCGGTATCTTAACGTTGCGGCAGCAATGGAACGAGGTGCCTTGTATGCCGAAGCAAAAGACGCCACATCCGGATTGCCGCTGATAAACACAATCGTGATGGCTACAGAAAATACCACAGGCACTACATACGTTGAGCGGGCAAGGGCAATCACCACAAAAACCAGCTCGCATGTTGTGCTGATCAATCTACCCATCCGGAAAGACCCTGGTAGCCGGTATCGTTTATTGGTGAATCGGAGTGGCTACACCACAGGTTCTCAAATCTTTAATGAACTTACGTTAAACCAGAGTGACCCCTTTTACAAACAGGGTCATTTGATCTATGACGAATACAGCACGGTCAGCCTGGCACCAACTTCTGCTTTACAGGTCATCATGGATTGGAATTACCTGGAACAGGTGGGCAGCGCCCCATTGAACCCCAATTTGGATATGTTCTTGCTGCTGCCAGAAGCGGTGGATGTATTTGGCGATGGGAAAGATTTCATTATCGGGAGTGATGAGCTGCAAGACTACCTGACATTGCCAACGGATCCTTACATCAATTTAGGCACTCTGCTTGATCCTGCAGCATATGACCCCACCGCAACTACATCACCGTATGCACAACTTATCTTCAATGGCGGTAATTTCATCGCATCTCCTGGCGTGGATGGTGAAGGTACCTGGATGAGTCCAACAGAGTTCATTTCTATCAAGTACGCTTTATCCCTGACAACTACCCCTTACTATACCCCCAAACATGCAGGCACTTACACCCTGATGGTGACAGATTACAGCAATGATGGCTGGGAAAACACTCTTAATGCTGCCGGTGCGGATTTTGCCTATCCAATTGTGCGGTTGTGGGCAAAGGGACGCATCATTACCAGTATGAAACTCACCAGCACATCTCCTGATTGTGCGGTCGGGAACGATCTTTGGAAGGTTTTGACGATCAATGGCAAGATCATCACCGAAGTCAATACCTGCGGTACAGGTTCAGGATTTGTCAATCCATAAAGGTTATTCGTTACGAAAAACAAGTAACACAAAACACATAAAAAAGTTAAGGTCTATTGAAACGGAGTGTTTTTTCACTCCGTTTCTCTTCGCCAATGTAGGAATATTTTCATCGTAAGGGTATCGCATGATCGCTGGGTTTACACCGTATCGTCGTTTTTATTTGATACGGAACCTTTCCGCCCCTTCTTTTCTTCTTTGCCAAACTGAACCAAAACTTTACCCAGGTGCTGCAGCTTCTGGTCAGCTTTTGCGAATATCTCACTGGATGGCAGGCCGGTCAGAATTTCAATGCCTTCTTCGATCGAATTCACTGCCCAGATGTGGAACTTTCCTTCTTTTACTGCGTCCAGCACTTCTTCCTTCAACATCAGGTTGATAACATTCGCCTGCGGGATCATCGCACCCTGCATGCCAGAAAAACCTTTCATCTTGCAAACTTCAAAGAATCCCTCGATCTTTTCATTCACGCCACCTATTGCCTGCACTTCACCTTTCTGATTGACCGATCCCGTTACCGCAATGCCCTGATTGATAGGCGCTTCTGCCAGCGCAGAAAGAATGGCGTATAACTCAGTGCTGGATGCACTGTCACCATCCACTCCGGAATAGTTTTGTTCAAAAACCAGGCGGGCAGACAGGCTCAAGGGTTTATCCTGGGCGAAGCGCTGCGAGAGATACCCGGCCAGGATGAGAACACCCTTCGTGTGAGTAGGTCCGCTCATTTCTGCCTGTCGTTCGATATCTACTATCCCCTCGCGACCAACCCCCACCGCAGCCGTGATGCGCGAAGGATGACCAAAGAATACATCTCCCATCCCCATCACAGCCAACCCATTTACCTGCCCGCAAATCTCACCTTCCACATCAATCATCAGAACATTGTTTT
>JBDKSY010000011.1:0-2582 GCA_039680395.1 Anaerolineaceae bacterium
TCTTTGAACAACCACCAGTCGGGTGGTTTCCGCAGCCGGTTGAAAATACTTCGTTGTATCTGCATGTACCCTTCTGCCGGCATCTCTGCCCTTACTGCCCTTATACTAAAGTCCCCTATCAAGAGTCGTTGATTGAGCCTTACACCCGGGCAGCGCTCAGAGAGGTGGATAGATGGGCAGAGACCATTGGGCCAACTGAGATCACCAGTATCTACATTGGGGGCGGCACACCCACGCTGGCACTGAAAAGTGTTGCTGCGATTGTGAAGTATGTGCGCGATCGCCTTCACCTCACGGGTGATATTTGCATCGAAACCAACCCGACGGATGTGAACGAAGAAACGGTGAAGCGGCTGCACGACATGGATGTAACCCTGGTTTCCCTCGGTGTGCAATCTTTCCAATCTGAGAACCTCGCCTTGATCGGGCGCGATTACAATCCAACCGACGCTGAAAGAGCATTGTCTTTGCTTGCCAAGAGTGGCTTTGTATCAGTAAATGTAGATATCATGTTTGCATTACCGCACCAGACAGTCGCCAGTGTGCTGGCTGACCTGGCACATGCAGCAGAATTGGGAGCAGATCAGATCACGACGTATCCCCTTTTCACCTTTCCCTATACTTCGATCGGAAAGTACCTGCGTCTCAACACCTTACGCATGCCCAACCTGAAAGCACGCAGAACGCAATATCAGGCGATCAACCAGTGGTGTGAACATAACGGTTTTGAGCGGGTTTCCGTCTGGGGTTTCAGGCGTGGAAACGTACCCCGCTACTCTTCTGTCACCCGTGATGGCTACATTGGTATCGGACCCGGCGCTGGTTCACAAATGGCGGATGGCTTTGTTCTGAATACCTTCGACCTCAATAGCTGGATGAATGCATTATCTGTTGGAAGATCAGCGATCGCCTTGCGCATGCCCTTTGCAGGCAAGATGGCAGGCTGGTGGTGGCTGTATTGGCGGTTCTATGATACGCGCATCCCTGTGGATGCCATCAATGCCAACCTCGGCAGAGATGCACATAAAGCACACAGGCTGCTGCGATTTATTCAACTACTCGGGTGTGCTGTTCAAAAGGATGGCTTCCTCGAATTTACCGAGCCAGGTGCATTCTGGCTGCATCTGGCACAGAATTATTTTGCATTGAATTATGTGAACACCCTGTGGACACAGGCTCGCCTGGAACCCTGGCCTAAATCAATCAAAATCTAACTTAACCATACGCTTGAAGCCAATGGTTTGCCTTTTTGTGAAGAAATATTCAGCATTATAAGGGTTTTTCCTTGAATATTCGGAGTCAGACTCCGAATATTCAAGGTATAATCAAGACATGATCCAAAGATCTGGTTATCTTTCCCGTTTAGCAAAAGCAGTCGAACGTTCTCCAATTACTGCTCTTCTTGGACCTCGTCAATGCGGAAAAACCACCCTGGCTCGCCAATTTGCTGAAAACCGTAATGCCACTTTCTTTGACCTTGAATCCGTTCCTGATCAGCTCCGTTTACAGAATCCGGAACTGGTGCTGGAGGGATTATCAGACCTGGTCATTCTTGATGAAATTCAAACCATGCCCCAACTTTTTCGGGTGTTACGCGTTATGGTTGATCGCCCTGATAATCGAGCCCGGTATTTAATTCTGGGCAGTGCATCACCTGAAATCATCAAATACACTTCAGAAACATTAGCTGGAAGGGTTGAATTCATCGAGCTACAGGGTTTTGACCTTTCAGAGGTTGGTTCAGAAAATTGGGAACATCTCTGGATCAGAGGTGGTTTCCCACGTTCATTTCTCGCCAGGTCAGAAGAAGATAGCCTGGCATGGCGTGAGGGATTCATCCGGACATTCCTCGAACGTGATATTCCACAATTGGGTATCAATATCCCATCAGTGGCGATGCGTCGTTTCTGGACAATGCTTGCACATTATCATGGACAGACATGGAATGCTTCGGAAATTAGCCGTTCTATGGGACTTTCGGATAAAACAGTTAGATCGTATTTAGATATTTTAACTGGTACATTTGTAATCCGGCAATTACAACCCTGGTTCGAAAATTTGAACAAACGACAGGTCAAATCGCCCAAAATATATTTTCGAGATACCGGTTTACTGCATAGCCTGCTTAATATCCCTGATAAGCATAACTTACTTGGGAATCCCAAGGTGGGTGCCTCCTGGGAGGGATTTGCGCTGGAGCAAGTCCTTCAAGTTCTATGTTTAAAAACTGCATATTTTTGGAGCACGTATGCAGGAGCTGAACTTGATCTTGCTTTCCCTCTTCAGGGCAAACGTTATGGCATGGAGATAAAATTCAATGAGGCTCCTAAGATATCATCGTCAATGCGTACTGCAGTAAACGATCTCTCACTTGATCATTTGTGGATTGTTTACCCAGGTGATGAAACGTACCCGGTTGATAAGAAGATCACAGTCCTTCCGCTGAAAAGTTTTGAAAGAATAGTAAATAAATTACCTGATGGTGGCATTGATCTGAAATAAAATATTTTCCAATACACGCTTCAATAAACATTCATTATTTTGCTGTTCTATCTTAATAACAAATAAATTTAGGAGGCTGA
>JBDKSY010000012.1:0-2850 GCA_039680395.1 Anaerolineaceae bacterium
CCTGGTTCTACGGATACTTCTGATGGAGCTGCGGCTTCGTATTCGATATGGATCGCTGTTCCACTCTGATATTCCACTGGTATGGCAGGCTCACCCATTTGCTTTACAGTATCGCCAGATGAGGGCATCGTGATAGACGGTTGCCTTACCTCTGAGCTGTCGTTAACTGCCATCTCCGTCGAAGTGGGTGCCAAAGCCTGATGACCCGCTTCCACCTGTAGCTTCATATTTTCAGGTTGGTTGAACGTTTGCTGAATCTGTTGGCCCTGTCCGGTAGGCACAGATGTGATCCTTGAAGGATCCGGTGAACCCTGGATATTTGCAGTTTCATCAGGTTTCACAACGTCCGTTTTTACAGTATCGCTGGCAAGAACCATCACTGCTTCGCCATTTACCTGATCACCACTCACCTTCTGTACAGGATCGGTCTGTTCCATCACCTGATCAACACCCTGAAGGTCATCTGAAAGTCCTTCTGGAAAACTTTGCAAGGGTTGTGACTCATTTAATGGCAGCGCAGTCTTATAGTTCCCTGCCAACACCGCAGCAGCAGAATTTGCATTAACTTCTTCTTCTTTTGATTTTTCCTTCCTCAACACCTCCTTGAATTCAGTTTCACTATCTCCCGGCTGAATATTACCTCCCGCCGGCTTCCCCGATCCATCTACAATCGGGGGTGATTGACAATTTGCCTGTGCGATTTGAATCATTGTCACCTCGATTGTGCAATTGCCTTAAGAAGTAGTAACTTAAGGCTGACAGCCTGGGATACTGCCTGATATTCGATCCCCGTTTCAGACATATCCGTCAGCTCTACATCAATATCCACATCATTCCCATCCGCCCGTTCTGTGCCGCCCGGACGATCGGTTTGCATGAAACGGAGGGAATTCGTGGTAGATGTCAAATGAAGTGGGCAGGTGGTATTCATAGCAATCTTTTCATTTTGATTGGTTACACGTTTCAGGATGCTTTTGAAATCCACGGTTTGCGCGTGATAGCCAGGTGTATCAACATTGGCAATATTATTGCTGATCGCCATCTGCCTTTGGCTTAACCCATCTAATGCCAGTTTTGCAATGGAATATGAGTAATCACTAAAAAGAGAGTCTGTCATTTTGGTAAACCTTTCTTCACTAGCCCGAAAGCACACTCTTTGCTGGCGCGCTGCCCAACGTTTTACGCTTCTTGTTGATGGTTCTTGTATGCAAGAGAAATATAGACATCATCTTGCTGTTTATTTTCAATACGTTTGATCTCTTCTTTGAATTTTTCAATTTCTTTTTCTTTTAAGATTTCAAGCGTTTCTTCATCCTGTTTGGCGGTAACCAGGTTCACCCGTATTTGCGATATCTTCTTCTGTGTTTCATTAATGTCGGCATCAATCTGTTTGGTGCTATTATCAATGGTTGATACATTGGATCTCAGAATATCCAGTTGAAAAACGTTGATCTCATCCTGCATCCTTATATACATTTCCTGCAGGTGTCTATCTTTCATGTCCAGAAGAGCTGTTTTTCGGTCTTGTAAAGACAATAGTTGTTTCTGGGTTCTGCCAAGTTGAATTTCAATGGCTTCCACTTTACTGTGGCGGATATCCAGTACGTTTTGTAAAGCAAAAGTTGGTGGCACTGGGTTACTCCTGTTTATTGCCAGATTGAGTTGAAATATCAATCTGGTCCATCATGCGAAGAGTTGTGTCAAAATCGGTTACCTCATCCTTACCCTGTTGTAAGAATGCAGTAATATCCGGCATTACCTGTAGAGCTGAATCAATCTCCGGGTCAGACCCACTTACATAAGCACCAATGTTGATCAGATCACGTGATTTTTCATAAGTTGCCATATTCTTTCGTATCCAGGCAGCTCTTTTTTCATGCGCAGAAGTCGTAACTTCTGGCATCACACGGCTGACACTGTTGAGGACATCAATAGAAGGATAATGGTTGCGAGCAGCCAAAGCTCTACTAAGAATGATATGCCCATCCAAAATACCACGCACCGCATCGCTTATGGGTTCATTGAAATCATCACCTTCAACCAACACGGTAAAATATCCAGTGATCGAACCACTCTCATTTCTTCCAGCTCTTTCCAATAACCTTGGCAAGAGCGCAAACACAGATGGGGTATATCCTTTCGATGCGGGAGGTTCGCCAATAGAAAGACCAATTTCGCGCTGTGCCATGGCAAAACGGGTGACTGAATCCATCAGGAAAGTAACATCTTTTCCATGATCCCTAAAATATTCGGCTATAGACATGGCTCCTAGCGCAGCTTTCAACCTCATCAAAGCAGGTTGGTCAGAAGTCGAGACAACCACTACAGACCGGGATAATCCTTCGGGACCCAGGTCACGGTCAATGAATTCGCGCACTTCCCTGCCGCGTTCACCGATCAAGGCAACAACACTGATGTCACTTTTCGAATTTCGTGCAATCGAACCGAGTAAAGTACTTTTTCCTACACCACTGCCAGCAAAAATACCCATACGCTGGCCTTTGCCGCAGGTCAACATGCCATCAATCACTCTCACACCCGTTACTAAAGGTTCATCAATGGGTGGGCGCTCCATTGGCGATGGCGGTGTCTGAGATGTCGAAGTCCAGGTCATCCTTTCAATAGGACCCTTTCCATCTATGGGCTGCCCCAGGCTGTCTACCACTCTTCCCAGGAGGGAATCCCCAATTGGGATCATTAATGAATCTTCGATCTTTGTGACAGTGCTGCCTGGTTTCAATCCATCCATTGAACCAATAGCCATCAGCAATAATTTATCATTACGGAAGCCGGTCACTTCAGCTAATAAAGGTTTTTCATTGCCAGTATCAATTTCACAAATACTGCCGA
>JBDKSY010000013.1:0-4768 GCA_039680395.1 Anaerolineaceae bacterium
GTGGCACTGTTTATTTTTGTGTGGTGGATGGTGCCGGCAATGCCTGCTCCTTCACAAATAGTAACTATAAAGGGTTTGGAACGGGTATTGTGCCTGAAGGATGGGGGTTCACCCTGCAAAATCGCGGACTTGGTTTCTCCCTTGATCTTGAACATCCTAATTGTGTGGCACCTGGGAAACGAACTTATCATACGATCATCCCTGCTATGGCAACCTGTAACGATGGCAGCCTGTATGCTGCATTTGGTGTAATGGGTGGTTTCATGCAGCCGCAAGGACACGTACAGGTAGCTTGCGCCATGCTTGATGATGGATTGGATACCCAGGCTGCGCTTAATCAACCACGATTCTGTATCGAACCGGATGTGTATGGTTCAGTGGTTGCTTTGGAAGAAGGGATTCCAATAAATGAAATGGCTCAATTGGAAAAATGGGGTCACCAGGTAAAACAGATTTATGGAATGGAGCGCGGAATGTTTGGCAGAGGGCAGATCATCCGCCGAGACTCTCAAACAGGGGTTTTGGAAGGTGCCAGTGATCTGCGCGCAGATGGCTGTGCAATGGCAAACCTGTAGGACTTTTCTTCTGGTGTTAAAATATCTCTATGTTTGAACCAAATGAACATATTCAGGGAATTCTGGATACTCTACCGCAAAGACCTGGCTGCTATGTATATCGTAATACAGAAAAACAGGTGATCTATGTCGGTAAGGCGGTTAACCTGCGCAACCGGGTGCGGTCGTATTTTCATGCCCTGCCAGAATGGGACAGGAAAACGCGCAAACTGATCACCCAGATTGCGGATATTGAATGGATTGTAGTGGATTCAGAACTGGAAGCTCTTATTCTTGAATTGAACCTCATCAAGAAATATCGCCCCCATTTCAACATCCGGTTAAAAGACGATAAGAATTATCCATACATCAAGGCACATTGGAACACTCCTTTCCCCAAGGTGACGGTCACCCGCTTGATGGTTCAAGATGGCTCTCGCTATTACGGGCCATATACCAGTGTGTGGGCAGTCCATCAAACCCTGGATGTTCTCAGAAGAATATTCCCTTACCTGACCTGTGATCGAGAGATCACTGGGAAAGATGCCCGTCCATGCCTGTATTACGATATTAAATTATGCAGTGGTCCATGTATAGGCGCAATAGACCAGGCAGGCTATCGCCAGTTGATCGAAGACCTGGGAGCTTTTTTGGAAGGCAGAACAGGACCTATCGTCACTCGTCTTCAGCAGGAAATGGAGAAAGCTTCAGATGAGTTACATTTCGAAAAAGCTGCTGCCATTCGCGATCAATTGCAGGCGATTGATAAGGTGGTGGAAAAACAAAAAGTGATCAGCAGCGATCAGAAGGATTCAGATGTGATCGCCATGGCGCGCAATAATGGTGAAGCCTGTGTGCAGATATTCTTTATCCGCAATGGTAAATTGATCGGTCGTGAATACTTTATTCTGGAAGGTACTGCAGACGAGGCAGACTCTGAAGTGATTTCTGAGTTCATCAAGCAATTCTATGCAGAAGCAGCCACGATACCCAGCCAGGTACTTTTACCAGAAGAAGTGGAAGAGGCTGCTATTATTAAACAGTGGCTGAATACCCGCCGCCAGGGGGACCTTGTAGAACTCCTGGTACCAAAAGAAGGTCTTTCTCAGGAGCTGGTGCAAATGGCTACTGAAAATGCGGTGGAAACCCTGCAGGCTTTAAAAGTGCGCTGGGAAGCGGATACCAACCGGCAAACCGAAGCGTTGGCTGAGCTGCAAAAAGCATTTGAATTGCAGGAAGCTCCCAACCGTATCGAGTGTTATGATATTTCTAATACCCAGGGAACGGCTGCTGTAGGCAGTATGGTGGTATTCGAACAGGGTGTGCCGAATAAAGCGCTTTATCGCCGGTTCAATATCAAGACGGTACAAGGACCTGATGACTTTGCCAGCATGGAAGAAGTACTCAACCGGCGACTGAACCGCTGGAAAACTATTCAAGAAGATGAATCGCCCGGGAAAAAAGCCGATCCATCTTTTGCATTACTGCCTGATATCTTGCTTGTGGATGGGGGAAAGGGGCAATTGAGCAGAGCCATGAAAGTCCTTGAGAAGTTTGGATTGATGGATAAAGTTAAAGTTGCAGGTCTGGCAAAACAGCAAGAGGAGCTTTTTATGCCCGATAAGCCAGAATCCATCCTATTGCCACGCAATTCACAGGGGTTGTACCTCTTACAGCGCATCCGTGATGAGGCTCACCGGTTTGCCATCACCGCTCACCGGAACAGGCGTGGAAAAGAAGGCATCGCTTCACGGCTGGATGCCATCCCAGGTATCGGGCCGAAAAAGCGCAAAGCACTGTTGATGCAGTTCGGTTCAATTGAGGGGATCAAATCTGCCAGCGTGGAAGAATTGACGCAGTTGAAGGGGATCAATGAGAACCTGGCAATGGTGATCTTAAGTTCGCTGGAATAAAAACAAATTCACCTGATCTTATTGATCCGTGCAAGGATAAAGAACTTCCTCGAACTCGTAGGGGATGTCTCTGTCTGAAAGGTAGCTATGATCTGGAAGAAGCTCGTAATTTCCATCCAGGTAGTGATTAATTATCACTCGAAAGGTGTTCACAGGGGTGATGCCTGAGTATAGATCATGGCTTCCATCTCCAGGCAGGTAGAATGCATTGAGAATTGCCAGGCGCTCTTCATAAAGGTAACCATGATCACCTTGTAGAATGATCACAGGGGGTGTATCCGAATTTTCGATGATATTTTGCATGATTTCGGGTATTCGATTGTTAAGGTATTTCACTTCATTTGTGTAACCACTGATTTCATCATTGGTGAAGGCATACTCGCCGTTTGATCCCATCACCCAGGGACCATGTGGAGCCATCAGATGGAGAAAAACGAATTTAGGACCGTGAATAGTCGAAGAACTTTCGAGTTGATCCAGAACGTATAAGATCCGGTTATAGTGATCCTGCTGGGGTGTCTGGATGTTGGTGGTTAATTGAAACCCCATAGTAGCACGAAGTTCGTCTACAACCCGTAATGCGGTTGTGCGCAGGTACAGCACTTCAAATTCAGTGATTTGCCTGAAATTGAGCATTTGCAAGAAGGGGGATTTCTGCCTGGCAAAATAATGATCCGCGTCAGTCATTTCATCCCACGAAATACCCGTCTCGAAAGAGACAAATGTATATCCAAGCTGTTCGAATTGGTAGCGTACTTCGCTATGAATGATGGCATCGGAAAAATTACCCCAATCGAGATTCTGCTGAACTATTTCAGGGGCAATCTTATCAACGTAATTCATGTTTAAGGAAGATGCCAGCGATAGAGCTGTGATGCTATAGTTGCTTTGAGTGCAGGCAGGAAAAACGAAGCCTATTTCTTCTAGTTTGCTCACGAAACTGCTGGTATTCAGATGGTGATACTTCAGCAATGCATCTTGACGGCTGTACGAATCGAGGATGATATAGTAAACATCCGGCATTTCTGATGATACCTGGAACTGTTCAATGGTTGCAGGTTCTTCCAGCTGAGACTGAGGTGCGCGAATAATTTTCCATCCAATTTGAAATAACGCTATGCTTACCAGCAAAACCGAAATGGCATTTAAGATAATGGTGGGTTGTTCAAGGTTTTTTGTTCTCTTGATGATCAACCATAAAACAATCATCCAAAGAACCAACCAGAGGGGGGCAAGTACGAGGTGCCTGCCCATCAGGAAACCCAGCAGCGTTTTTCCTTCGAGGAGATCATATAGATGACCATAGGTGAAAAAGAAAAAGAAACATGAACTAAGAATTAGTGCAGCACGATAGCGGTCATGGAATATCTTTCGAATCAACCAATAAGAAAGGAAAATGATAATTGCAGTCAAGAAGAAAGCGCGCAAGGTAAGAACAGGAACAACCTGGCTAAAATTATTGGCAAATAACGAAAGAAATGGAAAAATACCAAAAAAGAGTGGGTGAAAAGCGAACTGCTTCTTCTCTATGCGGGGTTTTATTGTGGTAGAGTCATAGGATGATACTGTCTGTTTCATGTGGTGATTATACTTTGAACCATTTACCTCGAACAATACATCAGAAGGAGAGTAGATTCCTTGACTCTACATCAGACAGATGATAGACTCTTTTTTCGCGTGCCAGCCCCACACAGATACTTGTGTTAGTGAACACCTTGTCATTCCGGGGGGCCTTTGATATAATTCACGCGCTAAGTTGAAATCTTAACAAATAAATTTCTTTTGCCGACGTAGCTCAATGGTAGAGCAACCGCCTTGTAAGTGGTAGGTTATGGGTTCAATTCCCATCGTCGGCTCAGTTACCGGCTGGCGAGTGAGGTTGAGGGTTTCCCTGCCTTACTCTCAAGCAGATAACTGCTTATGGACGGTTACCCAAGTGGCCAACGGGGTCTGACTGTAAATCAGATGGCAGAAGCCTTCGGAGGTTCGAATCCTTCACCGTCCACTGCAGCTGGTTTGGCCCTTCCGAAAGGATACCAGCAAGAACGGCAAGCCCTCATAGCTCAGTTGGTAGAGCACGTTCTTGGTAAGAACGGGGTCATGGGTTCGAATCCCATTGAGGGCTCTAGCTGCTAAATATTACTTAAAAGGAATGTTTTTTAAGGAGAAGGAACATGGCGAAGCAGAAATATGATAGGTCAAAGCCACATTTAAATATCGGTACCATGGGACACATTGACCATGGTAAGACAACACTGACGGCTGCAATCACGAAGTATTGTGGTTTCTTAGGTGGGGCAG
>JBDKSY010000014.1:0-17799 GCA_039680395.1 Anaerolineaceae bacterium
GGGGTCGTCTAGAAAGAACATCAAAACGACCCCTAAAAGTAACAAAAAAAAAGAAAATTATGACAGAGAAAAAAAAGGCAGCCTAATGAGCTGCCATTTTTCTCATATTATGGGCAATACTGATCAAACCCCACTCAGTATTCACCTTTTCTGTACCTCGGAGCATGAATCTTCTAAACCCCATATTGTGTTTGATGTGGCCGAAGACAGTTTCCACCTCAGTAGAACGCTCAGCTCGCAAACGGACACCATCTTCTGAAGTCAAGTTAGTCCTGGCCTGCTCCCGGTAAGCAATCAAGCGGAAACTGATACGGATAGATCGATTTCCCTTAGCTTTGGTACACTGAGGTTTGAGCGGACATTCCTGGCAGTCAGCGCACTGATAATTTCTCCGGTCAGTAAGATAGTCATTCTCTGTCTTATAGCGAGTGGCATTCACAAAATCGAGTCGTTTATTGCCCGGGCAGATAAATTGATCTTTCTCAGCATCATATCCAAATTGTTCAGCTCGAAATTGGTGTTTTCGGATTAATTCTGATTTTCGGTAATGGTGGGTATCCTGATAAAAGGTGTTGTACTTCACGTAGTTCTGCATGCCTAGCTGCTCAATGTAGGCATAATTCTCTTCACTGCCATATCCCGCATCTGCAACCGCAGTCTTGGGTAATTGTCCTAACCCTTTCCGCATCTTCTCAAAATGGGAGATCAAACATGAAGTGTCTCCTGCTCGCTGGTGAACACTGAAACCCACAATGAATTGTCCTTCGGTTCCGATCTGGATGTTATAGGCTGGTTTTGGCCAGGGTTTCTCTGCTCCCCGGTCTTCTTTCATGCGCATACAACTGGCGTCTTCATCCGTTTTGGCATAGCTGTTCCGACCTGCCAGTATTTCTGTTTGCTGTTCATACTTTTCTAACCTCGGCAGGCAGTCCTTTTCCAGTTTCTTCATCGCCTGGCGCGTTTCTTTTTTCTGAGTCTTTTCTCGTAAGCGTTGATTCAGTTCTTCGATCTTTTTCTTCAAGCGTTCAGAGTTGATGTCTTCTTTGCTGTTCCCGCCCAGTTCTTCAAGATCATCATCCCCATATTCCTCATTCTCAGCTTCATTGGCTTTTTCGATCTCACCCAGTAAACCCTTGATCTGTTCTCTAACCCGTTTTTGGTAGTTTTCATTGCGTTTTGCCCAAACCACTTTATGTTTATTGGCATTTGCTTCGATCTTTGTCCCATCCAAAAAGTAGTTCTCCAACTTGACATAACCCCCTTCTACCAGATATTCCAATACTGCCGTGAACACCTCATCGATCACTGGTTTCATGCGACTGCTGCGAAATGCATTGATTGTCCTGAAATCCGGTGTGTTTTCTCCACTGATCCACATGAAGTGGATATTCTCTCTCAGTGCTTTCGCGATCCGCCGTGAGGAATAGATCTTCTCACAATATGCATACACCAGCACCTTCAGCATCATTTTCGGGTGGTAGCTGCTCGTTCCACCCCCTTTGTATTGCTTCAATAGTGCGGTGAGATCGATCTTCTCGACTGCCTCGTTTACCGTCCTTACCAGATGTTTCTCTGCTATCAATTCATCATAGCTGGGCGGTATCAGGCTGATTTGGTTCATCACATACGGTTTAAATACGGGAGCGGCTTCTTTTCTTTTCATTCCCCTATTATATTAACCATTTTTAAAAAAATAAAGGGCTATCCTTACTTACTTTTAGGACAGCCCCTTTATTTTCTCGAGAAACACCAGCTATTCTATTGGCTTTTGAGGTCGTTCGGGCAGGCTGAAGAAATATACCCATTTGTTGTCATATTTATCAACACGGCCTGCTCGGATCAATATATCCAGCTCTTCATCCAGAATATGATGGCTGACAAGAGATTCACAATCCTTCAAAAAAGTCCCTTCAGCAACATCCTGGAAAAGGTCATTCCCCCAATCAATGACTGCTCTCCCATCATGCAACATCAATACCCAATGACGATCAATCGGTGAACCAATTGGCATGGCTTGCCTCTCATGAAGAAAACTTTACTGCATCAATTTTTAGCAACAATTTGCGCGAAATTCGTATCTTTCAGACGGTTAACCAATTCTTTTTGCACATCACACCAAATATCATGCAACGGGCAATTCGCTTTAATGAATGGGCAACCCGCAGAGGATAATGTGCATTCATTTACAGAAATTGGGCCATCAATTGCTTCTACAACCTCCAGGATCGAAATTTCTGCTGCAGGTCGGGCCAGTGTTACTCCACCTCGTGCACCTCTTGAAGTATGAATAAAGCCTGCGATAGATAATTGCGAAATAATTTTTGCTAAAAACGATGGTGGTATTTGCTGTTCTTCAGCAATTTGGCTGGTTGCCGCTCGTTGGTTGGGTGCCAAGCGAGCCAAAAACATCATTGCACGCAGTGCATAATCAGCCTGGCGGGTAATCTGCATCTCTGTTTATCCTTTACTTGTTATCAGATAAAAATACTCTAGTTTTCAATTAGTGTATTTTACTCCAATTTATCCGGCAAGTACAAGAGGTCACTGGGTAATCATGACCTTTTTACTTTGGTATAATCATTTCATGAGCAAATATAATTTTTACATCCCCATTCAAGTACGTTATAGTGATCTCGATGCCCAGTGGCATGTAAATAATGCCAAATTTATGTCATACATCGAACAGGCGCGTTTTGAATATTTAGTTAAGTTGGGTTTATTTGATGGCAAATCATTTGAAGATCTCCAGGTGATCGTGGCAGATGTTCATATTGCATACAAAGCCCCTATCCTGCTCGGCCAAAATGTGCGCGTTGGAGTAAGAGTTGCACGGATTGGAAGTAAAAGTCTTCAATTTGACATGGAAATTGAAGATGCAGACACCGAAGCTGTACTGGCGACCTGTGAGAACGTCATGGTAGCATTTGACTTCCATACTCATACCAGCAAACTCGTACCCGATCAATGGCGCCAGGTTATCAGCGCCTTTGAAGGTGTTGATTTCGCTAAATGAGTCATTCAATTTTAATAAAAAGTAAAGAGGATAAAAATGGAACTTCCACGCATTGACGCCGATTTCTTAAAAACGTTCCTCAAAGAAATTCTGGAAACCCCAAGCCCCACTGGGTATAGCCGAGAAGCGATCTCATGCGTGCAGCGCACGATTGAGCCATTCTTGCCACAGCCAGCCAGGGTGATCCGCAAAGGCGGTTTACTGGCAATGCTGCCAGGTAAAGAAACCAGTTCAGCACGTGCGGTCACTGCTCATACAGACACATTGGGTGCAATGGTGAAAGATATCAAGCCAAATGGGCGACTGCACATGAGCAAACTGGGCGGGTACGCCTGGAATACTGTTGAAGGGGAAGGTTGCTGGGTGCAAACTCACGATAAAGGGCGGATACGAGGTTCGATTCTCATTGAAAAAGCTTCTGTTCATGTATATGGCGATAAAGTCGAAAAGACTTCTCGCGAAGATGCAACGATGGAAGTACGCCTGGATGCCATCACAACCAGCCAGGCAGAAACAAAATCTCTTGGTGTTGATGTAGGTGATTTTGTATTTTTCGATCCTCGTGTAGAGATTACCAATGGCTTTGTCCGTTCTCGTCATCTGGATGATAAAAGTGGTGTAGCCTGTATCGCTGCAGCGTTGAAAGCCATTTCCGATGCAGGTCTCACACCTTCTCATAACAGTTACTTTTTTATCTCCAACTATGAAGAAGCTGGTCATGGTGGTGCAGCAGGCTTACCGAAAGAAATTGATGAACTTCTGGTAGTGGATATGGCAGCCGTTGGTGAAGGACAAAACTCGGATGAGTTTCATACTACCCTGTGTGTTAAGGATGGCGACGGAGCATATCATTATGATTTGATGGAGCGTCTGAAAGATTTGGCAAAGCAACATCAGATTGACTATAAATTGGATATTTACCCGTATTACCGGTCAGATGGTGGAGCCCTGTTACGAGCTGGTGCTGATGTAGCAGTTGCCTTAATTGGACCAGGCGTGGATGCATCTCACAATTATGAAAGAACCCATATGGATGGTTTGATCGCCACCACACGCTGGATCCTTGCATATCTTCTTACATAAGTAGACGGCTTTGTTTTAGCAAAGTAACATCTTGCAACTTGATGGTTGAAGTCGTAGAATCAGTGCGTTAATTCATTCCAGAAGCAATATGGGAGTTCGAATGCGTTGGAATAGACCTGGTCTACTTTTCTTCACAATGGTATTTTTCATGAGTGGCGCATTATCTGCTTGCTCTGGGAAAACCTCAGCGACAGAGATCAACACACTCTCAACCGCCAGTCCGGTGCCATCTGCAACATCTACCATCGAAGCAACCATCCCACCTACAGCCACCCAGGAACCGACTCTGGAACCAACCTTCACAGCAACTGTTACTCCAATTCCAGCATTGGAAGTGAAAGAAGTAAATGCCTGGTGTATGCCTGCAATTTACGGAGCAGTCGGGGCAATTACTTCTGCTTCTATGCCAGAAAATGGCAGAGCAGCAACACAAACCAGTGATGGTACGATATCACTTTTATATCCAGATAGCATTTGCACCTTTTCATTCACCTTCAACCAGGTTTCACCTGAAGGGTTATCCTTGAAGTGGTTTGAAGAAAGCAATTTAATCACACCCTGGTTGGCTATGAACCTTCAGACTGACCCAGAAAATGAACAGGTTGCATTCAGCACTACCAATCATTCTTATATTGTTGCACCTCCTTTATGGTTCATTGACTATCATATACAATTGCAGGCGCAGGATGGTAGTGTTTTGTGGGAAGGGCCTATCCATCTGGAACGTGATTGGCAGCCAGAATTATGCTGGAATCTGGTATTACCGAACCCGGTGACTCTGTTATGTGCCAAAATGCAGGACTTGCATCCCTGGGACCCTGGCTATGGAATAATAGACCTCACTCCTTATGACAACAAAGAAGAGTGATCTTTTCGCACAGTGAATTAATAAAGCGCAGATTCTCACTATCTGCGCTTTATTGTATTTCATGCCGAATTTATTCAACAAAACATTTTATTAATCTGATTCTTGCAAATACAGATCCAACTCATCCATATCAATCTCATTCTCTGAAATCACCCTGCCCCTCACAGATATTCCATTCTGGTGCACAGACTCTTTATCACCTGTAATTAAGGGATGCCATGAGGGTAGCGCTTCATGGAAAGCAAGCCTGCGATATGCACACGTTTCAGGTAACCAGTGCAGCCTCTTCACTACTTCGGGAGTGAGCTCGATGCATTCAGGGTTAAGGATGTGGCGTTGTTCATATTGGGTACACTGGCATTTTTCAATATCCAATAATTTACACACCACTCTGGTGAAATAAATATCTCCAGATTCTTCATCTTCCAATTTATGCAGGCAGCATTGTGCACACCCATCACAAAGCGATTCCCATTGTTCAGGGGTCATTTGTTCCATGGGAGTTGTCTCCCAAAATGGTAAAGTTGAACTCATGCATGTATTATAATCGTCTCATGCAATTATCTAGGAAACAAATTATAAAGACCTGGTGGCCTTTGGCTGCCAGTTGGTTACTTATGGGACTAGAAAGTCCGGCCATTAGTGCAGTGATCGCGCGACTTTCCAATGCAGAGATCAATCTTGCGGCTTATGGGGGAATTGTATACCCTGTTTCACTTATTATCGAAGCTCCAATTATCATGTTACTGGCTGCATCAACCGCCCTCAGTCTTGATATGCCATCGTATCGTAAAATGTATAAATTCATGATGTGGACGGGTTTCAGCATGACGTTGCTTCACATATTAGTGGCCTTCACGCCCCTTTATTATGTGGTGGTACGTAATATCATCGGCTCTCCCGAAGAGATCATTGAACCCGCACGGATTGGACTGATGTTGATGACCCCCTGGACGTGGTCCATTGGATACCGCCGGTTTCAACAGGGCGTAATGATCCGCTACAACAATTCGCAGGCAGTTGGTTTAGGTACGCTGGTACGTCTTTTCAGCCTGGGTACACTTTTGATCGTTGGATATTCGATAGGCTCATTACCCGGTGTGATGGTTGGTGCAGGTGCTCAGGGCTTTGCAGTTCTCGCCGAAGCAATATTCAATGGTTTTTATGTTAAGCATGTGATCCGTGATTATCTACTTCCTGCTCCACTCGTCAAGCCACTCACCTGGAAAGCATTTTTTGCTTTTTACATCCCGCTCATGCTGACATCTTATCTGTCACTTATCTGGCAGCCAATTGGCAGTGCGGCACTTAGCCGGATGCCTCATGCAGTAGAATCTCTGGCTGTCTGGCAGGTATTATCTGGATTGTTATTCATATTACGAAGTCCTGGCACCGCGCTCAATGAAGTTGTGGTGGCATTGATGGAAAAACCAGGTGCCTACCGTGCACTTAGGAAATTTTCTAATTATTTAATAGTCATATCAACTGCAGTATATTTTCTCATTGCTGCCACCCCTCTGGCAACGCTCTGGTTTGAAGGGTTATTCGAGCTCAGACCTGCTTTACTGGAGCTGGCATTGATCGCTTTTTGGATTGGCATTCCCTTACCCCTGCTTACTGTTCTTCAGAGCTGGTTTCAGGGAGCACTTTTGTTCAGCAAGAAAACGCGTTCGATTCCAGAATCAGTCGCAATATTTTTAGCCGTGATCATATTGGTTCTGATGTCTGGAATATTTTTGTCAAAATCTGCTGGGATCTATTTTGGCATATCAGCGCTGGTTGCTGGCACCAGCGCGCAGGTGTTTTGGATGTACGTCAGGAGTCGAAAGGTCATGAAACAGGTAGCAGCCAGAGACCTGGAATTCGAAACTGTTACCGTTTGAGTGCCAGGGTTGCGATAAATTCAGGGAAATATTTCGCAACAGTATATTCCGGATCAGCATCTTCATAAAAGCCGGCAATAACAAAACCAGCTGCTATCTGACCTCCAATTTGCTCAGTAAGTGTGTGACTGAACTCTAGCGGTTCTTTATTCTCCATACGCTTTGCCAGCTCTTCCTGCGTCATATCATCGCGGTCAGAGTATGGCAGCTTGTGACTGATGACCATCTGACCATTTTCGAGTGCATCAAAATCCAAAAGATATATTGCCGGATTATTGAAGCCTGAAAGTAGCCTGCCGCCTACCCGTAACACCCGATAAGCTTCATTCCAGACAGATAGAACATCAGGAGTGAAACAGTTAGACACAGGATGAATGATCAAATCAAAACATGCATTGTCAAAACATGAGAGGTCCTGCATGTTTCCTTCCACCAGACAAATTTCCAGTCCCTCACGTTTGGCGACCAGCGCATCTTGCGCCAGTTGAGATGGAGATTGATCAAAAACAGTAACTCTGGCACCCGCAGCAGCCAGTAAAGGCCCCTGCTGCCCACCCCCTGATGCAAGGCACAGTACATCTTTCCCACAGACTTCTCCCATCCATTCTGCCGGAACATATTTGGTTGGAGTCAATAGAATGTGCAGGCTTCCTTCTCTGGCAGTCTGCACCTGATCAGGAGTAACAGGTACCGTCCAACAATTTCCCCTGGCAACTTCATTGTTCCATGCTTCGCGATTATAAGAAAAAATATCCATATCATTTCACTCTGGAGATATGTACCATGACTTTTCCGATGATGTTCTTGACCGGTACTTCTCCAAATTCTCTGCTATCCACACTCTCTGGTATGGTGCCCACTAACCAGCAGGTATCTTTATCTGGATATACTTCCTGTACCTCTTTAACGAGAATTCCATAACCAGGTTGCTGAAACACTACAATGACGCCGGGTTTCAACGATCGTTTATTCACCCGGGTATTGATGCACACATAATCACCGGATTGATATTTCGGTGTAAGAGAAGCACCTGTAATGCGAAGGATACGTATCAATGGAAGATCATCAACCAGCAGGTTGGACTTTCTCTGTGATCATTCAACCAGGCTGGATCACAGGTATTAAAGGATCGGGTAAATAACCTCTTCTGATGGTTTATAAGGGGCCACAACTTTTTTCGTTTTCACACCTTTGGTTTCCCAGAATATTTCTGCGAACCGATTCACCAGATTCAGAAGTTCTACTCCGTTCTCACGCGCTACAGATTGTCTGCATTTCGAACCCATCTGCATGATCTTATACATTAATTCAGGAAGCTCTGGATATTTATCCAGGTGCTCTTTCTTGAAATAATCTCCCATGATCACCCGGATCTCTCGCTTGCATTGTTCAGCATGTTCTTCTTTGACTGAAACATAGCGGATCATACTGTTTCGAAAAGCAAGGTCAACCTTTTCATGGTTCTTATCAAGCTCATTCATCAGGTCAATCATGCGGATGACGGTTAAGGCAGAAAGTTGAGCTAAATGCGGATCATAAATTCCACATGGGATATCACAATGGGCGCTTGCGGTTTGAAAATGAAATACCTTATCCAACTTTGAGAGTAATTGAAATAACATGGTTTTCTCCTTTATCTATATGTACCCTTATTTTGATGAAGGTAATAACTTTTGTCTTTTTGCCAATAATTTACTTGCTTCATCTTCACTTACTGCACTGCTGATCAGGAATCCCTGTACATCATCACAGCCTTTCGACTGGAGGAATTCCAGTTGACGCATCGTTTCTACCCCTTCTGCGGTAACGCTTAAGTTCAAGATGTGCCCCATGGCAATGATGGCTGTGATGATGCCTGATTCGTCCGTCGCTTCATGAATATCCCAGATGAACGATTGATCAATCTTCAGGCGGGTGACTGGAAAACGCTGCAGATATGAAAGTGATGAATAACTTGTTCCAAAATCATCAATAGAAAATTGAAGCCCCACCGCATGCAATGTTTCCAGTGCCCGGATGGTAACTGTGATATCCTGCATCGCAGCAGATTCTGTGATTTCCAGGTGGATCAAATTTGATGGAACGCCTACTTCCTGCATGATTGACTGGACAAGCTCTGGTAATTTTGGATCTTGAAGCTGGCGAGCTGATAAATTGACCGCAATTGGAATATTTTGATATCCGGTATCTACCCAGGTTTTGGCTTGTTTACATGCCTGGCGAAGCACCCATTCGCCAATCGGCAGGATGAGACCGGTTTCCTCGGCAAGCGGGATGAACTCATGCGGAAATACCAATCCTCTCATCGGGTGTTGCCAACGGATCAATGCCTCAAAACTGCTGATGATGCCGCTTCTCAAGTTCACAACCGGCTGAAAATAAAGCACGAATTCTTCTCGTTCAGTAGCGCGGCGTAGCTCAGCCTCAAGCTGCAAAAGCTCCAGATTTTGAGCATGCATCTCGGTATCAAACAGAGCATAGCGTGCTCTGCCAGCCGCCTTGGCACGATACAACGCAGTGTCAGCGTCACGTAACATATCTTCAGCCCGCTCATACCCTGTCGAAGTTTGTGCAATGCCAATACTGGCGGTCGCAAACACTTCATGACCAAAAAGGTTAAAAGGTAATTCCAGAGATTGCTGCAAGCGTTCTGCCACTCGTGTCGCATCCTGGATACCCACAATATCATCCAATAAAATAGCGAACTCATCCCCTCCTAACCGTGCAAGGGTATCGCCCGTGCGCAGGCTTGTTTGCAGCCGTTCCGCGATCGAAATGAGCATTGAATCGCCAATGGCATGTCCGAGTGAATCATTGACGATCTTGAACCGGTCGAGGTCCAGGTAAAGTACCGCAGCCTGATAGTTATTTCGCCGGTGACTGCGATCAATCGCCCGCAATAGCTGATCCATAAAGAAAATTCGATTATGCAATCCGGTAAGGGGATCATGTAAAGCATCATGCAGTAATCGCTCTTCAGTTACCTTGCGAGCTGTGACGTCACTTAATGAGCCTGCCATCCTTCTGGTACCGGTCTTGCTGTCCCAATTGGCGTTCCCGCGAGCCAGCACCCACCGGTAGAATCCATCGCGATGAAAAATGCGATGCTCATTGGCAAAGTGAGAGGTGTGTCCTTCAAGGTGATTCTTGATATCGGCATTCACGCCTTCGATATCCTCAGGATGAATGCGTCCAAACCATTCATCCGGGCTATCTCCAATTTCATCATCATTGAATCCAAGCATGGCTTTCCAGCGCGGCGAATAATAAATGGTATTGGTTTGCAAATTCCAGTCCCATATCCCATCATTAGCACCCTGAACAGCCAGGGCATAACGTGTTTCACTTTCGACCAGCGCAAGTTCAGCTCGTTTTCGTTCGGTGGTATCGCGTGCCAGACAGAGTATCTGAAATCCTTGATCGGTCTTTATAGGAGAATATGTGATCTGTAATGAACGGATCTCTCCTAACCGGTCAACGATATCGCCTTCTATGAATTTTCCAAATTGGGTAAAATGCTCACCATTACGAGTTTCTCCAGTTTCTAATAATTCCCGGATCATCCTATCAAAGATCCCGGGATCTTTAAACCTTTCAGAGCTCTGGGGAAGTATCATCTGATGGAATTGTGAAGCATTCTTACCAATGAAATCATCCCGTGGAATCCTGGTAATGGATTCCATCCCTTTATTCCACTCAGCAATGATACCTTTTTCGTCTATCAGAAGAACACCGTCTTCCATATTACTGACAATGCTTCTATATTTTTGTTCACTTTTACGTATGGCTTCATCTGCTCGTTTGGCAACAATGGCAGAAGCAATCTGTTCTGAGACGAATTCCAAAATATCTTTATGCTCTTCAGTGTAACGTACACCCGTGTTATAACTTTGAACAACCATTACACCAATGATGGCATTTGAAACCAATAAAGGCATTCCCAACCAATCTATGGATGGTGAGCCAAAACTATCCACCTCTCCAGTTTGCACAAGTTCTTCAAATGAATTTTCACCGGATATCAGGAGAGATTTTCCTGTGCGTAAAACATAATCCGTCAATCCTGTGCCACCCTGCTGTCGAGGGCCTGGCATCGGGTCAAATTCATCTACCCAATAAACAAAGTGAATAAGATTATCCGAAGGCTCAATTAATGCAATGTACAAATTACGCGCAGGCATCAGATCTGCCACAATTGAATGAATAAAAAAGTACAGTTCACTTAAATTTCGTACAGAATGAGCAGCCTGCGATATTTTATACAACGCTTCCTGAACCAGTGAAGTACGGTTGAAAGATGACACATCTATCAATACTGCGTATGAATAAAAAGGTTTCCCTTCTTCGGATTTATCAGCAACACTTGAATAAAGTACATCTATATGTTTTCCGTTTTTATGCTGGAAACAAAGGGGTATGTCGTTACAAGACAGCAGATCGCACAACTCAGGATGATTTTTCTTCTTCTCTGTCTCAGGAATCCCATCCACCAGGAATTCCGCTATATTCTTTCCCAGGATCTCTTCTTGTTGATAACCAAGATGTTCTTTCCAGTAATCATTGACCCGGATGATCCTTCCATTGTTATCAATGGTATGCATCATCACTGGTGCATGCGAATAATTGATCATTGTATTCAAATCTATATCCCCTGTTCTATGCATGCGTTGAGTAACATCAGGATGGGTTGGCTCATCCTGGCTACTTTTATTTCTCTTGACCGGTTTCATTGACATAGGTCAAACCTTTGTTCTACATTTTATAGAGAACTTAGAATTAAGGCAACCGAATCTTTTTTCGTTGATTGAATCAATTATATAGTTCTTTTAAATAACTGTTCAAGATGACCTACTTTACAAAATCGTAAATGAAAATGCTCCACCTTTTGAATGGTGGAGCATCAAAATATTTACTTGAGGTTAAAACGGGTTGATATACCCAAGATCATGCATAAATTAAGGTGCAATGGGTGTGATGATCCATAAGATAATATACAAAAGTAGTCCATTACCACCCAGTAATGCAAGTAAAGCAAACCCAAGCCGAACTAAAGTCGGATCCCAACCAAAGTACTCAGCCAATCCACCACAAACACCACCAATCATCATATCGCTTTTACTTCGGTACAACCTTCTCGTTTCCATTTTGAACTCCTTAATCATATATACGGAGAATGAATAAAATGGTTGCTAGAATTTACATTGTATCCGAAGCAAGATCTTTCAAGAATCTGATGGTATCATCCTGGTTTTGAATGATAGCTTCCATCACATCTCGCATGGACAACACACCCAGGATATCTTTCCCCTCCACTACGGGTAAATGCCGGATGTGATTTCTGGTCATCAATTCCAGAGCTTTTTCTAAACCATCTTTCATCGAAATCGTAATGACTGGATATGACATGATCTCTCGAACCGGTACATCTCGCGAGGCTTTCCCTCTTAAAATTATTTTTCGGGCATAATCACGTTCGGATATGACACCAATAAGGCTTTTGTTCTCGATTACTAATAAGGCACCGATATTCTTTTCAGCCATTACCAGCAGAGCATCATATACTTTTGCGTCAGGTTCAATGCTCCAAACGGTGTGTCCCTTTTTCGCTACCAGGTCAAAAACGGTACGCATAACACACCTCCTATAAGCAGTATAACCCGATTCAACGGTCAAAACAACGTTCTAGCGCTGTGTTTCGACCCAGACCTGATTTCCATCTGTAGCAATATCCACCCAGCCACACGTTTGGGTATTTATGTGAGTTCCAGAGGATACCTTTCCGTCAATTGTTGTGTTAATTACCAGCAGAGCATCATCCATAAGAGTGTTGACCCATTTATCTGCTTCAGATACTGGTTCAGAAAGGAGTATCCCATCTGGCACCAGAGCATTTTCTTCCACCCAGGAATGTATCGTAGAAGGATCATTCTTTCCCAGCATTAATAGTGTAAATTTTTTATATTGAATTATGTACGGGCAGTTATGTGTACAGGATGCCGCAAAATGGACCATTATTGAATCCCCAATGGTTATGGTTAACGGAAAAGCAATACTCTGGTACACCCCTCCCCAATCCGTTGATTGGCTGACCAGTTCAGCGCCGTTTGCTGTACTGATCAAGGGATCAAATGCCAGTATAACCCCTGGCAATTTGGAAGATATCTTTGATATGCTTTTCCTATCAATATGATCAGCAGCCCAAATAACACCGGTTAGTTTCGTAGAGGGTGCGTTCTGCCACTGCGTAATTCCCTGTATTGCCGTGGATGCTTCTTTCCCACCTGCGATCAGCCAGGTAGTACCGTGCCCATCCTGCAGGAGAATTCCTTGCCCATTCCCTTCTTCTGGTATGAAGATATGCAACCGGCTATCCAGCCTTTCAATTGCTGGTTCCCATACAGAGATAGCCAGTAGAGCCGTGCAAAGTAGTATCGTGGATGGCAGCACCATCTTTTGCCATACTTCGGATAATCTGGTGCGAAATGCGATTAACAGGATCAATAAATAGAAGACGATCAAGCTAAATGGGGAAAAAGATTGCAACGCCACCGGAGTACCACCGATCTGGCTTAACCAACTAACCATTTTAATGGTGTACGTTATCGCTGGCCAGGCGATCCAGGCGAATATCTGCCCCAGTGGAAACCAGATCAGAGAAAGAATAACCATTACTCCGCCCAGGATCATCACCAGAGGCTGGGGTGGAAGAATGAGTGGATTGGCGATCAAACCTATCTGGGGAAATTGGTGGAAGTGGTACGCCATAACTGGCAGGGTGGTGATCTGCGCAGCCAGGGTAAAGAAAATATACTCGATGATCGCACTGGTAATAATGGAATTCTGCAATGTTGGAATGTGCTTTTGGATCAAATTTTCAAACCAGGTCGAGATCGGATCGGCAAATAACACCAATCCCATGGTGGCACAAAACGAAAGCTGAAAGCTTGCATCCCATAATAGCCCGGGGGTGATGGCTGTCATCACCGCGGCAGTGAATACCAGGCTGTTCATGCCGACCTGTCTTCTGCCCAACACCTGCCCCAACATTCCCATCATACCCATGATGGCGGCACGGACTACCGGAGGTTGTGCGCCTACCAGTAAGGTATAAAGAAGGATGGCAGTAACCGCGAACAAAAAACTTTTGCGTTTATTGGAGAATATTCTATTGAATAATTTGATGAATAGACCACTGAGAATGGCTATGTTAAAACCTGAAATGGCAATGATATGGGAGGTGCCCGTATTGCGAAAAGCAGTGATCAATTCTGACGAAATATGCTGCTCATCTCCCAGCAAGATCCCTGTCAACAGAGCTGCTTCGTCCTGTGACAACAGACGGAAAAGGCATTCCTCTGCGGCATTACGAACCTTCCAGAGTAATCCTATTAAGGTCGGCTTTTCAGCAGGCCGAATTTCCAGTATGCTGGGATATGCCATATATGCATAAATGCGCCGGCGCGCCAGATAACTGCGATAATCGAAACCCTCTCCCCCTGGTGGTTCATTCAATTTCCCTTCGAGCACAATCTGATCACCCACCTGCCAATCTGGATTCCAGGGCAGGCGTACAAGCACACTTCCATTCACGAATTCTTCGGTTTTACTCTCGGGAAGAGTGATGGACTTTACCTTCACGCGTAGCAGTACTGTATTGCTGCGAATATCTGGGAAAGAGCTGACCTCTCCTTTCAGGGTAACCTGGTCGTAGCGGGTATACCAGGCAGCATGAGAAGGATCAATCACCGGCTGAGAAAGCTGGTATCTTGCAGAGCCCAGCGCCATACATGCAAGCAAAAATAATACAGGAAAAGTGCTGATCTTTTCCCAGCAGCGGGCAAGATACCAGGATGCGGTGTACTTCCTTTCAAACCAGCTTCCAATCAATAATGATCCAGCGATCAACAACCACCAACCCCAATGCAAATTCACCTGAGCAGAGAGAAGAATGCCAGCCATGAATGTCAGGGATATCCACAATAGAGGAAGATGGCGCATTGATTATCGTTTTAAAAAAGGTATGAACTTTGGTGTACGCTTTCTGTATTCGCGATATTGCTCTCCAAACTCGATTTCCAGCTTTCGCTCTTCAAAAATTACCCCGATAAAAATGTAAGCTGTTGCAGCAACATTAAATGCCAGGATATTCTGGCTCATGTATGGAAGCAACCAGATAATGAGAAAACTCCCCGAATAGATCGGATGCCGAATATAGTGAAATGCTCCATCCGTGACAAAAGGTACGATACTATTTTCCATGCCAGGTTTTGCAGCCTGTGAAACGCCTAAAAATACCATCATGCCCGTTTGATAAAGGCTGTTCATCACAAGCAGCGCACCTGCCATCTGGATGATCCCCGTGATGATGATCCAGGGCAATGGGATTGTGTAGAAATGTTTATCAGGGAGGAAAATCACTGCAGCCAGCACCCCAAAAAAAGATAGGGCGCTGAATATGACATAAACGAGACGATAATATTGGTGATACAGGATCCCAAATTTATTTTCCAGCATCCTTTTAACAGTCAGAGATGCTAAAACCGAGTGAATTGCACCCCAAATTCCAACTGCCAGTACAATAATCACAACACTGTACATCTGGATCGTCCTCGCTATTGGTATGATTGTAATCCGGAGATGATACCGACGCAATTCCTGCCAGGAAAATAGTGAGTAGTGTCTGATCAGGTGATATGTTTTGTAGTCATTAGTCCTGTTTTTTGGTGCTTGGCTATCTTGTTTTTGAGATCGCTTCATTACGCTCATGATGATATCCGATACTGCACAAGGTGAGATCTTTCAATTGCTGCGCGCTTTCAGGATGACAACAAACAGAAAAGAACCTTTTTGTGTTCCTGGCTCCTTTTGCGGTTAACTGACTCTTCATTAGTCTGGAGGTCGCTGATGATAAACGTATGCATACAGTGTGGATTATATCGGGCAGATAAGATCATTGAGCCAAAAGGTCCGTGTGCCATCTGTCCTGAATGTGGTCATAAGCACCTTTTTTTACAAATCCCTCTCTTTGTTGTGTCTGGAGCAAGTGGGACGGGTAAGACTACTATCCTTCATTATCTCTCAGGAAAAGTGGACGAATTTGTGCTGCTCGATTCGGATATTTTATGGCGAGCGGAGTTTGATCATCCAGAAGATCACTACCGTGAATATTTTGAGACATGGCTAAGGATGTGCAAGAACATCGGACAGTCTGGCCGGCCAGTGATGATATTTGGTTCCGGGATAGGGGTGCCAGAGAATATCGAGCCCTGCATCGAAAGGCGTTATTTTTCACAAATCCATTATCTGGCACTGGTATGTAATGAAACAGAGCTGGAGACACGGTTATCGAGCCGCCCTGAATGGCGGGGATGCAAGAGCAAAGAGTTCATCCAAACGCAGAAAGTTTTCAATCGTTGGTTCATGGAGAACGGGAATAAAGGAAACCCAAAGATAGAATTGCTGGATACGACGAAAGAACCAATTGAAGAAACAGCAGGTGCCATTCTTGCGTGGAGTAAGGGATATAAAAAATGATGCTGACTGTAACGATGTTCTCCTCTTATGGTATGATTTTCACCCGGAGATGAAACTGATGCAATTCAAGAAATTCCTGCAACAAAAATGGATTTATCCCTTATCTCTTTTCCTGGTAATGCTTGTAGCCTATGGATTACAGATCACAAAGTTAGGGTTCTATTGGGACGACTGGCAGGCACTCTACCTTTCTCGCTTTGGTAACATCAAAGCCTATTGGGATTTCTTCCTTTCTGATCGCCCCATTTCAGCCTGGACGTATATCGTCACCATGCCGGTGTTAGGGCTTCACCCCCTTGCCTGGCAACTGTTTACCCTGCTCATGCGCTGGTTGAGTGTGATGGGTCTGGTCTGGGCATTGATTGGCATCTGGCCGCAGCACCTCTGGCAGGTTCAATGGATGGGGTTACTGCTGGCGATTTTCCCAGGTTTCACCCAGCAGGCAATTTCTGTAGCCTATTCGCAGCACTTCATTACCTACGCTTTATTTACTTTATCGCTGGCAGGGATGGTGGCAGCTGCTATTCATCCGAAAAAGTACTGGCTCTTCATGCCCCTTTCAGCTTTCGCCAGCCTGCTACAAATGCTCACCATGGAGTACTTCGCTGGTCTGGAACTTCTCCGTCCCCTGATCCTGGCTTTCATCTTTTGGCCAGGAAAGCAAAACACTCGAACTGCAGTACGAAAAATACTTCTTCAGTGGCTTCCATTTTTATTCACCTTTGCTCTTTTTCTAGCCTACCGGTTTGTACTCCTTCCTGATTGGCTGCCCACAAAAGATCAAAATGCTCCCGTGCTGTTACAACAACTGATCTCACAACCTTTTAGCACATTGCTTCAGTTCATCCAGATAGCTATTCAGGATACATTGCATACTTCCCTGTTCGCCTGGACGAACACCATCGCTCCCGAAACGGTTGCCCTGAAATCCAAATTCACCATCTTTTCCTGGGTAATTGGTGCATTGATAGCTTTCGCTATCGCCTGGGGAAGCATAATTCGTGCAAAATCGGAAGACCAGGAAACATCTACTGAAAATGAAACCCATTTCACCAGGCAAGCTATCCTTTTGGGGTTGGCAGGGTTGATTTTGGGAGGCATTCCAGTATGGATCACCAACCGTACGATCCTTTCGGGCGCCTGGTCAGACCGGTTCACATTGGCTCCCATGTTGGGTGCGGTTATCTTAATCGTTGCGCTGGTGAATTGGCTGGGGCGTACCCCGAACCGCAAAGCGATCGTTTTAGCCTTCTTGCTGGGAATTTCGGTTGCTGCGCATGTGCGCACCTCGGATAAGTATGCCAATCACTGGCAGTTGCAAAAACAATACTACTGGCAGCTTCATTGGCGAATTCCTGCTCTGGCTGAAGGTACTGCTATCCTCTCCCCTGAGATTCCGTTCTCTTATGTATCCGGCA
>JBDKSY010000015.1:0-5475 GCA_039680395.1 Anaerolineaceae bacterium
CCTTTGAATGGACTGCAATCATACCATCAACAACATCTTTTTAGGAATTCCGCTCTGAAAATATTCATAGCTGGTGATGATACTCCTCCTGTTTTTGCAAGAAAGATTTCAAAAACACCATTCATACCCAACATTCCGGTTATAATCTTGTTTGATGCACAATCGCGTCATTTTTCTTCCTTTTATTGTTTTTAGCTTGCTGCTGGTAGGCTGTGCTTCTGCATCTGGTTCAACTTCCATAACAGGTGAAATTCAATATATCCAGAATAAAGGTTCCGATACCATGGTCAACCTGGCGTTGGCCTGGGCTGAGGCATATCAAAAAATCCATCCGGAAGTGAGTGTTTCTGTTACCGGTGGAGGTTCAGGCACGGGTATTTCCGCCCTGATCAATGGCACAGTAGATATTGCCAATGCCTCACGTGCTATCAAAGAGGAAGAGATCGCGGCAGCAGAAAGCGAAGGGTTTGAACCCTATGAACTTGTAGTAGCTAAAGATGCTATTGCCGTGATCGTTAATAAAGAGAATCCCATCAACGAATTGACCATGGAACAAATTTCAGGTATTTACCGGGGTGATTATTCCAATTGGAGCGAGCTGGGTGGCGATGACCACCCCATTGTGCGTTTATCGCGTGAGACCAATTCAGGCACCCATGTTTATTTCCTGGAACAGGTGGTGCGGCTGGGCAACAAAGATGATAAAAGTCTTTTCACACCCGAAACGCTGCTGCTGCCCTCCTCTGAAGGGATCATCTCTGAAGTACGTGATAACCCTAATGCTATTGGATATGACGGGCTGGGCTATATTACCGATGAAGTAAAAACCCTGGCAATTGCACCTCATGCCGGAGAAGAAGGTGTTTTACCTTCCATCGAAACGGTCAATAATGATCAATACCCCATTTCTCGTGATCTATACGTCTATACCCGTGGAAAGCCCAATGCCGCCATTCAGGCTTATCTTAATTGGATAGTCTCAAAGGATGCGCAGGCAATCGTCCGATCATTGGGTTTCGTTCCCATTCAGGTGACTCCATGAAAGCCAACCAAAAAGTAAACAGAACCAAATGGAATGAATGGATCATCACGATATTGATCCGGATAGCCGGCTACCTGTCCATCCTGTATGTAACCCTGATCATTCTTTTCCTGTTGAGAGAAGGCGTGCCTGCACTTGTCAATGTCAGCCCTGCCAGTCTGTTTGGGAAGATCTGGTATCCCATTGAAGGATATTTTGGTCTTTGGCCTTTGCTGCTTGGATCGCTGATCGTGACGATCGGTGCATCCATGATTGCCATTCCGCTGGGCATTGGAACAGCCGTATTCATCTCCGAAATTGCCCCCTCCTGGGTAAAAGAAATCCTGAAACCCCTGGTAGAGATCCTTGCAGGGCTTCCTTCCGTTGTTCTGGGCTTCTTTGGTGTTCTGACACTATCGCCATTCCTGCGAACTGCATTAGACCTTCCCACAGGGTTGACGGCTTTCACTGGCGCCCTGCTGCTTGGCTGGTCTGCCATTCCAACCATCGTTTCCGTGGCTGAAGACGCATTGAATACGGTGCCAAAAGGATACCGTGAGGGTGCGCTGGCGCTTGGCACTACCCACTGGCAAACGATATGGGGGGTAACCGTACCTGCTGCTCGTTCGGGTATCATCACTGCGGTGATGCTTGGCATTGGCAGGGTCATTGGCGAAACCATGGCGGTCATGATGGTTACCGGCAATGCACCCGTAATGCCACACGGATTGGATGCCCTCTTCCTCCCTATTCGAACCATGACTGCCACCATCGCTTCAGAAATGGGTGAAGTTGCCCAGGGAAGTGTTCATTATCAGGTCTTATTCCTGATCGGTATCATCCTTTTTGTGTTTTCCCTCATTATCAACATTATTTCTTTTGCGGTTTCTTCACAACGCATGAAACGTACTGAGAGACTGCTATCATGAACATTACGCCACAGAAGCAGCAGAAGATCGGTATTGCCCTGTTGGTAGCCATCAGTGTGCTCACCGTTCTGCCGATCGTGGCGTTGATCATTTACATCATCATTCTTGGAGCTCCCGCCATTTCGTGGGAATTTCTAACCGCTATGCCAGCAGATGGCATGCGTGCAGGTGGGATCCTCCCCGCAATACTGGGTACGTTCTATCTCACGCTGGGTACAGCCATCTTTTCCGTTCCTCCAGGGATTGCAGCAGCCATTTATCTGGTGGAATATGCTCCAGATAATAAGTTAACACAGATGATCCGTATCGCCATGCTGAACCTCTCCGGCATTCCTTCGGTCGTTTATGGCTTGTTTGGCATGGGCATGTTCGTCATTTTTCTTAAGTTAGGCACCAGCATCCTGGCTGCTTCACTAACCCTTTCCATCATGACGCTGCCAGTGATCATCAGCACCACCGAAGAAGCATTACGGTCGGTACCCAACAGTTTCCGCGTGGTCAGCATTTCTTTGGGTGCCACCCGCTGGCAGACCATCTGGCGCATTGTACTGCCACAATCTGTTCCGGGCATTATTACCGGCATCATCCTGGGACTCGAGCGAGCAGCAGGTGAAACAGCACCCATCATGTTTACTGGTGCAGCGTTCTTCCTGCCTTTACTGCCTACTTCGCCGCTCGACCCTACCATGGCGCTGCCCTACCACCTGTTCGTTATCTCCACGCAGATACCCGGAATGCCTGTTCAGATCCAATATGGAACAGTGCTGGTATTGCTGGTATTCGTTCTGGGAATGAATCTGGCAGCTACCTTCATCCGCTCAAATGCGCGGAAGAAACGTCAGTGGTGAAAGTAATGCGACCTCTGGTAATACTGGCAATGGAAAACTTCTATGGATAAGATCCTGATCGAAAACCTGACTATCCGTTATTCTGATGGTTCTGAAAGCCTGAAGAACCTGTCTCTTGCCATCCCGGAGCATACCATCACGGTTCTATTTGGTCCTTCAGGTGGTGGAAAATCCACTTTGCTGCGCACCCTGAACCGGCTCAATGACCTGGCTGATGTAGCCGAGCTTTCAGGGAAAGTCACGATGAATGGCATGGATCTACTGGATCCTAAAAGAGATGTGACCGAATTGCGACGAAAGATCGGGATGGTATTTTCACGTCCGGTAGCCCTGCCCCTGACGATTTTTCAGAATGTCAGTTATGGCATGGAAGTAGCGGGGGAGCATCGAAAATCTGTATTGAAGGATGCCGTCGAGCGGGCTCTTCGCCAGGCAGCTCTGTGGGATGAAGTGTATGACCGCCTGCAGGATCCAGCCAGTGCCCTTTCAGGTGGACAACAACAGCGGCTATGCATTGCCCGAACCCTTGCCCTCGACCCTGAAGTGATCCTTTTGGATGAACCTACTTCTGCACTAGACCCATTATCAACCGCAAAAATTGAAGGACTACTGCAAGATATCAAATCCGAGATAACCGTTATTTTGGCACCTCATAATACCCAACAGGCTGCCCGGATGGCAGATTTTGCTGCATTTTTCTTGCAGGGAGAATTGGTTGAATCGGGTGACGGAAAAGGCATGTTCTTGCGGCCAAAAGATAAACGTACCCAGGATTACATCATGGGGCGCTTCGGATAGCCCTTTTCAGATGCTTTTTTCCTTTCATAGTCGTACAATCAAAATGTGTTTTGCGCAACACATGATCTCAATATCTATGGCTTCTCAGGTGATCTATGGCTACCCATGAACTTTCAATCGAAAAACTGAAAAACATCTGCAAACTGGAGGAATTACCCTGCGCCAGCAGCGCTGAGCTTCCCCCTGGAAAAGCCATTATTGGGCAGCAGCGAGCCGTTCGAGCTCTTCAATTTGGGTTAGGTATCACCTCGTTTGGCTTCAATATCTATGTCAGTGGTCTGCCTGGAACAGGCCGCACTACTGCAGTAAAGGGGTTCCTGGAAGAACTGGCAAAAACAAAAACTTCCCCTCCCGATATCATTTATGTGTATAACTTTCAAGAGCCTTCCCGTCCAAATGCCATCCTGCTGTCTGCTGGCAGCGCCAGAACTTTTCAAACTGACATGAAGGCATTACTGGAAGGAACACGCAAGGAGATCCGCCTCGCATTCGAGAGTGAAGAATATGCCGCCAAACGGGATGAGGTAACCAACGAATTGCAGCAGCAAAAAGAAAAACTGCAGAACCGCGTCAGCGATACCGCCATGCAGCAAGGATTTGTTATTCAGCAAACACCGATGGGTATTATCACTGTTCCCGTCAAAGATGGAAAGCCATTAAAAGAAGAGGAATTTATCACCCTCAATCAATCTGAAAAGGACGAAATAGCTCAAAGGCAAAAGGTTCTGCAAGCAGAAATAGAAGCTGCCATCAGGCAGGCGAAAGGGTTTGAAAAGAAAATCGTGGAAGAACTGACAAATCTTGACCAACAGGTGGCATTGTATTCCATCAGCCATCTGATGAATGAGTTGAAGGAAAAATATAAAGGTCAGGATGAAATAGAACAGTATCTCTCACAGGTGCAAAGTGATATTCTTGACCACCTGGCGCAATTCCGCGGAGAAGAAGAGACAGCCGAACCTTCCCCAGTGCCAGCAGGTAGTAAAGAACGCTTTTTCAACCGATATACCATCAATGTCCTTGTCGAAAATGACCCGACGGATGGGGCGCCAGTCATCATCGAATTGAATCCCACGTACACCAACCTTTTTGGGCGGATCGAGAACGAAGCCATGTTCGGCACGCTGGTCACAGATTTCACTCTTGTTAGAAGCGGTTCGCTGCATCGCGCAAATGGTGGTTTTTTGGTGCTGCCCGTGGAAGACTTGCTGAGAGCACCTTTATCATGGGAAAGCCTGAAACGCGCGCTGCGTAACCAGGCACTTACCATCGAAGATGCCAGCGAAAGGATGGGGTTGTTTTCCACCCGATCACTGCAGCCTGAATCGATTCCGCTGAAGGTGAAAGTGGTTCTAATCGGGCAGCCGAACATCTATCAACTACTGCTTGAAAATGATGAGGACTTTTCAGAATTGTTCAAGGTGAAAGCGGATTTTGACAGCCGCATGGACCGCACCCCAGAAAGTGTTCATGATTACATTACTTTTGTGAGCAGCGTTTGCAATACTGGCATGCTCAAACATTTGGATTGCGGCGGTCTGGCTCGCCTGATCGAGCACGGTTCACGCCTTGCCGACGACCAAACCAAACTTTCCACCCGTTTTGGTGAGTTGACCGATGTTTTACGAGAAGCAAATTATTACGCAGTGGCAGACAATGCTGACCTGATCACCAAAGATCATGTTCGCAAAGCGATCGAAGAACGTTTATACCGGTCTTCTCTGGTGCAAGAGCGACTGCAGGAGATGACCAAAAACAATGTTCTGATGATTGATGTGGAAGGTGAGATTTGCGGGCAGGTAAATGGGTTGGCTGTGATGGGGATGGGAGATGTATTCTTTGGTCATCCTTCGCGCATCACGGCTGCGGTGGGGGTTGG
>JBDKSY010000016.1:0-5611 GCA_039680395.1 Anaerolineaceae bacterium
CTCCACCTGGTTGGTAATGACCGGTTGATGCAGGTACTTTTGCAATAATTCGATTTGAGCAGCAGTGTGATTGCTGACACCAAAATAGCGTACTTTGCCAGACCGGTAAAGATCATCGAAGGCGTGCGCCACCTCCTCCGGCTCTACCAGGGGATCAGGCCGGTGCAGCAAGAGCACGTCCAGGTAATCCGTTTTCAACCGGTGAAGACTGCCATGAACGGAATCCATGATGTGATCGTAACTGAAGTCATAGCGATCAGGTGAATTTAAATTAGGGTCACCATGAAAACGTATGCCGCATTTGGTTTGCAAATAGATCTGCTCGCGAAGTCTGGGTGCGTCAGCCCAAATAGCTGAAAATGCCTCCTCTGATTTCCCCCTTGTGTAGATGTCAGCATGGTCAAAAAAGTTGATGCCCTCATCCAGTGCAGAACGGATGCTTTTCACTGCTTCTTTGCGGGTAATTTCATTGAGGGGAGTGGTTTCCCAACTACCACCTAGAGACATGCAGCCAAAACCGATGCGCGTGACTTTCAAGTCAGATGAGCCAAGAGGTTGTAATTGCATAGAAGCGTCTCCTTTTCTTGATGATATTTTAATGGGACCTGCGCCTGAAAACAAGCCTGACCTGATCGAGTAGTTTTTTGTGAACCCATAATGCCCCCTTCCCGGCCTTCCCCCAAATCCAAAAACCGGATTTAGGGGAAGGAGCAAGATTCTTGACCCAATATTCAGTTCTTAATGAATGACAGTGGTGAGCTTATTTTTCCTCCCCGATTTTCGCTTTTTGAAAGTGGGAGAGGTGCTGGAGGGGGCAATAGTGAAAACTCATAAGCTCTTGCAGAATCGAACTTTGGCAAAATGCAAATATCTTGGTTTATTGCCAGTGAGGGCGGGAATGCGCCTAGCATAGCGCCCTATGGGTCGAAGGGGTTCAAACCCGTTAAAGGAAAAGACACCTTTTCAGGTATCTTCGCGGGGAGGGCGGGAATTTGAATACAATCCCTCGATGGGACCCGCGGGTGATAAAAACAAAGAGCCTGCTGAAACGCAGACTCTTTCTATTGTGGCGGGGAGGGTGGAATTCGAATATCATCCCTCGATGGGACCCGCGGGTGATAAAAACAAAGAGCCTGCTGAAACGCAGACTCTTTTTATTGTGGCGGGGAGGGCGGGAATCGAACCCGCGGCTGAGTTTCATCCCAGCACTCACTTAGCAGGCGAGCCCAATCGGCCACTCTGGCACCTCCCCAGTCGCTCCAGCGGAGGGAGCGGGATTCGAACCCACGATGGCTTTCACCATACCTGTTTTCAAGACAGGCGCCTTAAGCCTCTCGGCCATCCCTCCAGGTTCGGTTGTTACCGGTGCCCCCGAATTCTATCATACATACCACCACCGGACAAGACAGACAGGGACAACCGCCTATACTTCAACCGCAGCAGCGATCGCAGCCGATTCGAATTGGCTGTTGTACAACTCGGCATAGAAACCATTCTGAGTCAGCAATTCTTCATGCTGCCCCTGTTCAACAATATCACCATCGCGCATCACCATAATTAAATCAGCATCACGGATAGTGGAAAGTCGGTGAGCGATCACAAAGCTGGTGCGCCCCTGCATCAAGGTAGCCATTGCTCGTTGGATAAGCACTTCAGTACGGGTATCCACCGAACTGGTTGCCTCATCAAGGATCAAGATGCGCGGGTCTGCCAGAATTGCCCGGGCGATGGTCAACAACTGCTTCTGCCCCTGAGAAACATTCGAAGCTTCTTCATTAAGCACCATATTGTAACCACCTGGCAGAGTGTGAATAAAGTGGTCTACATGGGCAGATTTTGCAGCCGCGATCACTTCTTTATCCGATGCTTCCGGTCGTCCATAACGAATATTCTCCATAATAGTGCCATTGAACAACCAGGTATCCTGCAACACCATGCCAAAGATCTTACGTAGATCATAGCGGGTAAAATCCTGAATATTGTGACCATCAACCAAAATGGATCCATTGTTCACATCGTAAAAACGCATCAGCAATTTGACCATCGTGGTTTTGCCTGCGCCAGTTGGACCTACGATCGCAATACGCTGCCCTGGATGTACCCTGGCAGAGAAATCATTGATGACCACTTTATCGGGGCTATATCCAAAGTGGACATGGCGAAATTCGACTTCGCCCTTCACAAAACCAGGCTGGATTGGGTTGCTTGTTTCAGAAATTTCTTCAACCTCATTCAGGAACTCGAAGACACGTTCTGCTGCCGCAGCGGTCTGCTGCAAAACATTGGAAATAGTAGCCAGTTGCGTGATAGGTTGGTTGAACGAGCGCACATATTGGATGAATGCCTGAATATCACCTACTGTGATCGAACCCTGTATCGCCAGCCACCCACCCAGAATGGAAACAACAACATAACTCACATTACCCAGAAAGTTGATCACCGGGTGCATCAAACTGGACAGGAATTGCGACATCCAGGCAGAACGATAAAGCACATTATTGTACGTAGTGAATTTGGCTACACTTTTTTCTTCTCCATTGAAGGCTTTCATTACCTGATGCCCGCCATACATTTCCTCAACATGCCCATTAACATGCCCAAGGTAATCTTGCTGTTGCTTAAAGAAATGTTGCGAGCGTTTGACGATGAACATTGTGGCTACTACAGATAACGGGATAACCACAAGTGATATCAATGTCATCACTACATTGATCGAAAGCATCATGATGAGAACCCCGATCAGTGTTACCCCAGAGGTGATGATCTGGGTCAGGCTCTGGTTCATTGTCTGGCTTACTGTATCTACATCATTGGTGATGCGCGAAAGGACTTCACCATGGCTGATGCCATCAAAATATTTCAATGGCAGCCGGTTTATTTTTTCCGATATTTCCTTCCGGAACTGGTAAGTGATTTTGGCTGTCACATTTGCCATCACCCAACCTTGAACGTAGGAGAATAGTGCAGAGAGAAGGTATAAACCGCCCATGAGAAGCAGGATGTTCCCAATGTAGGCAAAATCAATACCTGTGCCTGTACCGGTTATCATCCCAATCACACCCTCGAATAATTTTGTAGTGGCTTTACCCAGGATTTTTGGCCCAAAAATAGTAAATACAGTAGAGATCACTGCCAACACCATAACAATAAAGAGTGACACTCTGAATGGGCGCAAATACTTGAGCAAACGCTTCATGGTACCTTTGAAATCGCGGGCTTTTTCGGTCATCCTCATCCCAGGTGGACCACCTGGTCCTCCCCCTGGTCCTCCGTGTCTTGACCCACCCATTTCTGGTGGACGCGTCTGGAAGCTTTTCTGTTGTATAGGGCGAGAGTCGCGGGATTGTTGGCTCATAATTCCAGCTCCTCTGCTTTTAATTGCGATAATGCAATTTCACGATATGTTTGACATGTTTTCATTAATTCTTTATGGGTGCCTTTACCGACAATATCGCCATCATCCAAAACAATGATCTGATCTGCCTGTAAGATCGTTGAAACTCGCTGCGTTACGATCAATAAAGTGCTGCTTGAGGTTCTTTCTTTTAGAGCTTTACGCAGGGCAGCATCTGTTTTGAAATCAAGCGCTGAAAAGCTATCATCAAAGATGTAAATAGGGGCGTTTCTAACCAGCGCGCGGGCGATCGTCAGGCGTTGCTTTTGCCCACCCGAGACGTTGGTACCTCCTTGAGAAATTTCGAGATCCAGGCCTTTATCATCGTTATTCACAAATTCATCAGCCTGGGCAATGGTAATTGCATTCTGAAGGTCTTCTGGTGTGGCCATTTCATCAGCATATTTTAAATTGCTTTCAATCGTGCCTGAAAACAAAATGCTCTTTTGAGGAATATATCCAATCTTCTCTCTCAACTCCTTTTGTGACACATCGCGTATATCCACCCCGTCTATCGTAATGCTACCTTCCGTAACATCATAGAACCGCGGGATGAGATTGACCACAGTAGATTTGCCTGAACCTGTTGAGCCAATAAAGGCGGTCATCTGTCCCGGTTTCACCACAAAATTAAGATCACATACTACATTTGCTTCTGCACCAGGGTACTTGAAAGATACATTATTGAATGCAATTTCTCCCCGGAATGGTTTTGAGAAATGCCTGAGCTGTTCAGGATCTTTGATCACGGGATCTGTATCCAGCACTTCTGCAAGACGGGTAGCAGAAACCAATGCGCGAGGTAAAAAGATGAACATGAATGACATCATCAAGAAAGAGAACACGATTTGCATGGCGTATTGCATGAATGCCATCATGTCACCCACCTGCATGGAAGCTTGTTGAACCTGATGTGACCCGATCCAGATGATCATGACAGATAATCCATTCATAATGATGGTCATAGTGGGGAAAAGCGCAGTCATCGCCCGGTTAATGAACAGAGAAGTATTCGTTAGTTCAATATTGGCGCCATCAAACCGTTTTTGCTCCAAATCCTGCCGGTTGAAAGAACGAATGACCATCATGCCCGTCAAATGCTCACGGGTCACCAGGTTCAACCGGTCAGTCAATTTTTGAATGATCTTGAACTTGGGGAGCGTAATGGAGAACAACGCTGCGATAACACCCAGTAATAAACCTACAGCCACCGCGATCAACCACCACATGGATGAATCTTTTTCCATCGCATGGATGATGCCTCCAATACCCATGATGGGAGCGAAAAACACCATCCGGATGATCATAAAGGTAACTTGTTGAATTTGTGTAACATCGTTGGTAGATCGAGTGATAAGAGAAGCGGTGGAAAACTTGTCAAACTCGGTGTTAGAAAAACTTTCCACCTTGCTGAAAACGTCCTGGCGTACATCACGGGCAAATCCGGCTGCTGTTCGAGAGGCAAGGAAACCAACCAGGACTGCACTTACACCAGCAAGCAGGGTGATCAGGAGCATAAGGCCGCCTGTACGTAAAATATACGCAGTTTGTAAACTGGCCAGGTTCATCCCCAATGCTAAATATTCTGCTTTCACAAGCTGGATGGCAGATTGCTCTGCCATTTTTTCTCCCATGGTTGTGATTTGTGTCTCAAATACGGCTGAAATCTTTGTCTGGATCTGTTTCAGTTGTTCAGGAGGAAGTTTTGCCAGGATACTGAAAGGATCAATCCCGGATGGGATTTTCGATAGATCGAATCCCAGGTTTGCTCCGTAAGCTGCAGCTTTCTCGGGATTCTGGATCAACTCTTGAATGCCGTTGACAACCATTAGTGCTCGTATCATGGTGGAATTCAACCAGGTCATTTCTGTGTCGTCCACCTGATTCAAAATATATATCGCTTCATTTTTGATTGCAGGATATTGTTTGAGCAATGCAGAGTAATTCTCAGCGCTCTTATCATTCAAGGTATAACTTTGAAGCAATCGAGTATTGTCACTTTCAGAGAGAAACAGGCTGATCTTTTCCATCTGGCTTTTCCGGATAGCCACAGGAACAGCATTTTCGATACCACTCTGTTGAAGACCTACATTGACAATTCGTGAAAGGTAATCAGGCAGCGCCAGCTCACTATTTGCCTGAACAAACAGCAAAACGATTGCTACCAGGATCATCAAGGTAAATGGCTTAAGATGTTTTAGTAGACGTACCATTAAT
>JBDKSY010000017.1:0-2268 GCA_039680395.1 Anaerolineaceae bacterium
GCCGAATTGTATTTGGACCCGGCACCCTTTATGGTGCTATCAACAATCTCCAATCGTTGGGGTTGCTCTCTTTATATGGGGATGCCGGTTCCAATGGAAGAAAAAAGACGTATTTAGTGACAAACAAAGGAAGAGATTTAATAAACCTTGAAATTAAGCGATTGAAAGAAATGGTGAAGAACGCTGAAATGCTCATTGAAAATATAGATCGCGAAAAATAATTGTTGTGCTATTTTGAAAGGAAGGAATTTTCATGGAAAAGCACATTAAGCGATGGATTAAGCCGTTCTGGTTGTGGCAAGAGGAAAAAGAATCTGATTGGCTAAGACAGATGTCATTAAAAGGATGGCATCTGATAAAAGCTTGTATTTGTGTCTATACATTTGAGCAAGGAGATCCAAAGGACATTGTCTACTATAGAGATTTAAGGTCACTCAATAAAAGTGATGAGAATGAATATATAGAGATATTTAAAGACATGGGGTGGAGTTACATCTTTAGACAGGGCATCTGGTACTATTTTTCTTCACCTGCAGATAATAAATATAAAGAAGTGTATTCAGACAATCAGTCGCGACTTGGAAAATATGGAATTCTATTAAGTATGCATATAATTGCCCTGGTGCTGTTATCGAATGGATTAAGGATTGTATCTGGTAGAGTTGCGAACAATGAGACTTTACTCATGGAAGCTCTTCTTTTTGTTGCTTTTATTCTCTTTATGATCCTTATATATTCAACAATTAATTTAATAGTACTGGTAACAAAGCTGAGAAAATCACCAAAGGAGTGAGCGTGTGAAAAGTCATTGGAACGCTCGCCTTGATGTAATTTGGAGATATTGTGGTAACCATGAATGTCTTTGAGCCAATATTAACGGATAGACTACTGCTTAGAAAACTTGAAATAACTGATCTGGACGATTTCTTCGAGTACCGTTCTTTGCCAGAGATTTATGAGTTTCAATCATTTAAACCTGAAGATTTAAAGAAAGCTAAAGAATTCTTCTCCAAGATTTCATCGATACCAGATATTCGGAATACCTGGTTTCAATTGGCGGTTTGTATTAAAGAGAATACCAAATTGATCGGAGATATAGGAATCCATTATTTGAATGATGATGCCCAGGTTGAGGTTGGATATACCATAGCACCCATTTTTCAAAGGAATGGGTATGCGACAGAAGCATTAATAGCGGTAATCCAGTACTTGTTTTATAGAGTAGATAAGCATAGGATCATTGCGTCAGTTGATCCTCGCAACGAAAGATCAATAAAGCTTTTGGAAAAGATAGGAATGAGAAAAGAAGCTCACTTTATTAAAAGTATAAAAGCAGATGACCTCTGGCTGGATGATTGCATTTACGCATTATTGAAAGAGGAGTGGATCTTCTGATTGCATTTTTCTACTACCAATCATATTTTCTCAGCACTTTCAAGATAATTGGTTTGATATGTAGATGGGTTGCTGTGAACAGACGGGCATGATCCTATCGAATGGCATTCATACATTCTTGATGTCTCAAATCGCGAGATGGCACCTGTCTTTTTCTCGACCTTGAAGAAAAATTATTCAATAGTAAAATAAAGGTGTAATCTTATCTTATTTGTCTATAAGAGGACAAAAATGAACATACAGATGTGGATCAAGGCACTGAGGATCATCCCCCGCCTGGAAAAAGGTGAATGGGAAAAGTTAGACATCATCTCACGCTGGCTGATCGCCACCCGTGCGGCAGTACTCATCATGACCTTCATTTCAGCGGCGATCGCCGGGTTATTGGCAGCCAAAGATGGTATGTTCCATTGGGGCCGCTGGGGATTACTGGTTATAGGGCTGGTATTTGCGCATGCTACCAATAATCTCGTCAACGACCTGACCGATTTCCAGCATGGTGTGGATAAGGATAATTACTTCCGCACACAGTACGGGCCGCAGCCACTGGAATCAGGTTTGATGACCAGACGGCAGATACTTGTCTACATTGCAGTCACTGGTTTCATCGCACTGGCAGCGGGCATTCCATTGGTGATCTTTGGAAAAACGCTGGCTTTGATCCTCCTGCTGGCAGGCGTGTTCTTCGTCCTTTTCTACACCTGGCCACTGAAATTCATTGGGTTGGGAGAACTGGCAGTTTTACTCGTCTGGGGACCTTTGATGATCGGTGGTGGCTACTATGTGATCACAGGTTTGTGGAGTTGGCAGGTGGTCGTTGCCAGCCTTCCCTATGCCCTCGGAACAACCCTGGTCATTTTCGGCAAGCACATT
>JBDKSY010000018.1:0-6711 GCA_039680395.1 Anaerolineaceae bacterium
GTGGAGGTAATGTTCACCCCTGCCAGATTAGCGGAATATCCATTGCTCAAAGCAACAAGTGAACTCAGGATCACATTACCAGCCGTGTTGGTCAAGACACCTTCCCAGGCATTGAGGTTCGTTTGGCTGCCTGTGATGGTAACTGCACCGTTGGTAAGAATGAGAATTCCTTGCAGTCCATTGTGCGAGGCTGTTGTTCCAGCCACGGTGACCAATCCATTGCTTTCGATGCGCAACCCCTCAGAGGCATTATCTACAAACACATTAGTTCCCAGCACATTGACTGCTGCACTGGTTGGCGATGTGCTGTTGATGAAAAGAGCACCTCCCGCCTGGTTTCCCCAGACCGTTATGCCGCTTACAGCAATAACTGCCTTTGATTTCACCTTTACACCCAGGTTGGCATTTCCTTCAAACGTAGATTTGCTGATGGTGACCAGCGCAGGGGTGGTCGGTGCAAAAGAGTTATCAAAGCTGCCGCCATACCTGCCGTTTTCACCTGATACGACCGAGGTGATAGTGATCGGTCCAATGGAATCCACGTAAACACCGTCATAGATGCCCATATTCTGGATGAACCGACTTGCAGTGATGGTCACAGGTTTGGGAAGTAGAGCGGTTTCATTGTAAATGTAAAGACCTCCCTCGCTGTTCATACTGACATCTACTTTGGCAATCGTCACACTGCCACCAGCATGGATGATTATCCCAGTACCGTTATTCGAGTAGATTGGGTTTAAGAAGTTAGCCACAGTGGTATTTATGGTAACGTTTCCTGCGCTGCTTTGAGTCTCAATATCAAAGCCTTCTCCATCATTCTGGTAGGCAATGACATTGGTCAGAGACACGCTGGCAGGGGTTCTTACGATCAACCCAATTCCTCCGCCGGAAGCATTTGCTCCATTGTACGAGAACATATTTGTGGTACCCATTATCGAAACAGGACCGCCAGAATAAACGATTTCTATCCCTGCGCCATCGTTATAGTTGGCAAAGATATTAGTCATTTTTACTGCCCCATACGAGTTGATCCACAATCCCTGGTTCAGCCCGCTGGCTGAGAACTCACTCGGGTAAATACTGGTACCGTTGATGGTGATCGAACCTCTTCCCTGGCAGGTACCGATGTTCTGGCAGGTATCGAGATGTGCATTCCCAAAACTATTTTCATCTGCCTGAACCCGATTGAGTGTGATGCTGCCTTTCGTGATGATGTACAATCCGACGGTGCCGTTGAGGTTGAACTTGTTGTAGCCTTCAGTCAGTGTGCGCTGGATGATCACATTCCCACCGAATCCAGCGTGGCTGTTGAACCACAATCCCGCAAACGCATTGCTGCTTGCGTTGATATTCGTTAGCGTAACGGGTCCAGTCGATTTGAGCAGCAATCCGTGGTTTCCCAGGTTTCCATCGAAATAAACATCTTTTAATGTAATGGCTTTAGGTAATCCGGAGAAAGTATTTCCCAATTGAGCACCACCACCCATCAAACCAGCATTCTGCCCGTTTTCCCATGCACCGCCTTTGTTCCAGGTGATCGTACCGCCAACATCTGCTACGATCCCCCAACCATCATTGGTATAGGAAGAGACATTGTTCAGGATCAACAATGTGTTGAGTCCGGTTACGGCAACCGTGATCCCATTGCCACCACTGCCACTGACAGCCAGAGCGTTCAGTGTAATATTTTTAAAAGTGGAGATCTGTAAACCATCCATCCCATTATCGCCAATGGAATTCGCGCCAAATGTATTCAACATCAAAATACTGCCTGTTGCCCCGGACGTGGTATTATCCAGAACAATGCCTTCACTGGAGTTATCCCATACCGAAACCGCATTGAGAGTGATATTTCCTTTGGAGTTTACCAAAATACCCTGACCACCATTCTCCCAGGCTTTGGTAACATTGAGCGTTACTGGCAGGGGAGTTGGGCTTTGGGTGTTATCAATGAACACGCCGTAACTGTTCGTACTGTTGCTGGTGTCAGTATTCGTCAGGGTTACTGCGCCATTAACAGTTATGGCGACATTTTCATTGGCATTTCTCCGGAAAATTCCGTTGGTCATAGTAATCGTCTTGCCACCGGTAGTGCCAACCCCATATTGTGGTCCAATATAAAGACCCATGTTGCCATTGTCAGATGCTTCAACTTTGGTGATTGCGATATTTCCTGTTGTTGTCAGAGTAAATCCGTCAGAACCATTCCCTGATGCTACAATATTTTCCAGGATGATATTTCCAGTGGTATATTCTCCGAACCATAACCCTGAACCCCAATCATCTACTTCAACTGTGCCAGAAATATTGCTGTTTAAAACAGCATTCTTCACCGTAGCACTGCCGTAGGATTCAATATCAAGCCCATCGCCATACGTACCGATCACGCTGATACCGTTGATCGTTATTGGGCTTGCTGATTCGATCCAGATACCCTCATTATCATCGCCTATATGCCCATTAAAGTTGAATGAACTATTGGTCACTTTAACTGTACCAGTTGCCGGGCAGCCGGTTGTAGAATACCCGCAGTTGTAGAGATACGCCCCCCATTCATAGTTATGACTGGCATCTACTCGTAGAAATTCAATGGGTCCGATATTCTCGATATCGATGCCGCCGCCGGCTTCATTGGAGACGATCATATCCGTCAATTTCAAGGCGCCAGTGTTGCCGTATAAACTGACAGCTGGACCTGTATCATTGGCGAATACTGAAAAGCCCTGTAATGTTAATCCGGCAGGCAGATCCTCAATATAAATCCATCCCTGGATGATCGGCATGTTGCCTGCGAGTGTTGGGTCGCGCGCGATCCCTTTGAAGGTTGCAAATCCAGGATCGGTACCATAAATTTCAATGTTTTCATCCCCATCATACCCGCCTTCCAGATAGATCATCCCTGTACCTTTCTTGTCATACCAGTCTGCCAGGGCAGCAGTGATCATTGTATACCCGGTGCATTTTCCGCCCGCACAAGAGCCGTAAAACCACGGGTCAGGTGCACATAATGCATCCACTGTAGTTTGTGAAGCAAGCGGGATCGTTCCTTGATCACTGTCCATCACGCTGGCGTTATCGTCGCTTAGGGATTGAACGATACCGGTGGTATCTGTAGGGGATGCTGGTGCTGCTGCATCTGGGGGAGGAACCTCTTCCGGAGCTTCCCCTTCTGCAAATACCACACGCGGTACAGCACAAGCTGCAATAAGTGCAATTATTAATGCAAGCGAAAATATACTGCGCGAAAAAATGGATTTGCGCATAAAAAACCCTCCTTATTCGATTGTTTTACGGGGGTAAAATTAAGCTCCCCCCTGCGATGCAGGGGCTACCTGAGCAAAGCGTGAAAAGCAAGCAATGTGGATTAATTGTAGATTCTTATATCCACGATGTCAATACAAACCTAAAAAAATATCTTGCTGACAATAGGATTTTCCATCCCAAATCCAGGCTGATCCTTTTAACCTCTCTGGTTACTGGTAAAATACATCCTGTCAGTTTGATTTTAATTAGTCAAGGGTAAAACATGTTTCGTAAAACAACTCCCGCCACCGTGCCTACCGTTGTCCCAGGGGAAAGGATCACATCCATCCTGGGACCTGGTGTTATCTGGAAAGGTAACCTGCGCGGCAGCGGTGGAATTCGTATTGAAGGTACATTCGAAGGGGAAATTGCCATCCGCGGCTTGCTGGTGATCGGCGAGACAGGCAGGGTCACCTGCCCGGAAATTAAAGCAACTTCAGTGGTGGTTGCAGGATTGGTGCGTGGAAATATCACCACGGAAAAATTGGAGATCCGCGGCACAGGTAGAGTGTGGGGAGATGTCTCTGCGGTGTCGTTTGCTACCGAAGAAGGTGCTTTCTTGCGCGGTGCAGTGCGCATGGAAGAGAAGATTGATCTTAAACTGGAAGAGACTGTGGAAGAATTGCCCCTTGAACAGCAGCCTCCACCAGATGCAAGTGGAATTGAAGGTGTACTCTGATGGATAGTCGCGCCCTTATTTTATTAGCCAGCGAGTTGATGGGCGTCATTGCCGTCATGCTCCTGGCAGGGTTGAGTAAAAGCATCCGCCTGCGAAGGCCGCTAGGGTTCAAATACCCGCGTCGCGAAGCGGTAGTTTCGCTGACCCTTTTCAGCCTGATCATGTTTGGGGCTATCCTTTTCTATACCGGTGTCATTCCCACCCCGCAGCCTTTGTTTGATATTCCTGAAGAGTTGTGGCAGCAGTTAATAGCCGCATTGGTTGCATTGGCAGTGACCCTCCTGGCATTATTCATTCGCAAGCAGCCCATTCGCAGCGCAGGTTGGAGCAATGCACTTCTATCTCCTTCTTTCCGACTGGGACTGGCGCTGGTTTTCCTTACTGTATTTCTGCGCGGTGCCATTTTTCAGTTGATCAATGGTATCTCCCGCGTCGAGATCACCGGCCTCATCGTCTGGTTGATCATTGCTTTTGCCGAAGAAACCGTTTTCCGCGGCTTTTTACAGTTAAGGGTGACATCCTTTTTCGGAGAAAAATTCGGCTGGCTGGTCACGGCATTGGTATTCATTATCTGGCAGATCCCGCGACTGATCTTGCACCCCGAAACGATCTGGATACGGCTTGCGATTGTGGCAGTACAGGCGGTTCTTTTATGCTGGTTGATGAAACGCAGCGGCCATGTGTTGGGAATCGCACTTTATCGCGCTTCCAGTGAGTGGATCTGGCTTCTGGCATAATCCTCTCAATTTTCAGATACAATGGATTATCTTTATAGAAAACCATGAAGAGGTACTCATGTTGATGTCTCGTATGTTCTCTCAAACCCGCCGTGAAGTTCCTGCAGACGCTGACCTTGCCAGCCATCAATTATTGATCCGGGCTGGCTTTATCCGCCCATTGGCTGCCGGAATTTTTACCTACATGCCTTTAGCCTTTCGCAGCTTACAAAAAATTCAGAATATTATGCGTGAAGAGATCAATGCCATTGGCGGTCAGGAGATCAACATGCCGGTGGTGCAGCCAGCCGATCTCTGGAAAGAAACAGGGCGATGGTATCAGATCGGCAGCGAGATGGGGCGTTTCAAGGATAAATCCGACCGTGATATGGTGCTGGCGATGACGCACGAAGAAGCCACCGCAGATCTGGTGCGCAACGAAGTTCGATCATATCGCCAGATGCCCTCATTGATCTATCACATCCAAACCAAATGGCGGGATGACCCGCGCCCGCGGGCCGGTTTGATCCGGGCGCGCGAGTTCACCATGCTCGATAGCTACAGTCTGGATGCAGACTGGGACGGTCTGGCTGTGCAGTATCAGGCGCATTATGACGCCTATAAACGGATATTTGCTCGCTGTGGGTTACCCGTGGTCACGGTCGAATCGGACAGCGGTATGATGGGCGGGAAAGAAGCGCATGAATTTATGTATCTCAACCCCGCGGGAGAGGATACCTTGCTGCACTGCCCGGCTTGCGGATATTCTGCCAATCGTGAGGTGGCTGATTTCCACCGTCCCGAGATTTCTCCCGAAGAACCAGCAGCGTTACAAAAAGTTGCCACTCCAGATGCAAAATCAATCGAAGAACTGACCAATTTTCTTCATGTCACTCCTGACCGTACTGCCAAAGCAGTATTTCTGGTTGCCACACCTGCAGTGACCGGTTCTGAAAAAGAAGTTCAACAGGAATTCATCTTTGCCGTGGTGCGCGGAGATATGGAGTTAAACGAGATCAAGCTGGCGAATGAGATCAAAGCGATGGAACTTCGTCCAGCTACTGAAGAAGAGATCATTTCCACCGGAGCAGCACCGGGATACGCTTCCCCAGTCGGGTTGGATTTCCATGACCTGTCTCAAACACACATGCCCGTCAGGGTTGTAGTGGATGAATTGATCCCCTCCTGCTTCAACCTGGTGGCAGGTGCGAATGAAGCAGGCTATCACCTGTTGAATGTGAACTACGGGCGCGATTACACCGCGGATATCGTGGCAGATATTGCCTCTGCCAGTGAGGGTTCCGCCTGCCCTGTTTGCAGCAAACCCATGCAAGAATCACGTGGTGTCGAGATGGGGCATATTTTCAAACTTGGCACCCGCTATTCCGAAGCAATGGGATGTATGTTCACAGCAGAAGATGGCAGCAGTAAGCCGGTCATTATGGGTTCTTATGGCATTGGGCTTGGGCGACTGCTGGCTTGCATCGCTGAAGAGCATCATGACGAGAAGGGATTATGCCTGCCTGCTTCCATAGCACCTTACCAGGTGCATATTGTGGGGCTTTCAAGCAAGACCGGGGAAACAGAAGCTGCCGCGCAAACGTTGTATACCGAATTGACCAGAGCAGGTATCGAAGTGTTGTACGATGACCGTACTGCCACTGCAGGCGTAAAGTTCAATGATGCAGACCTGATCGGTATCCCCATCCGTTTAACGATCGGTGAGCGTGGTCTCAAGCAGGGCGGAGCAGAGTACAAACTGCGTGCTACCGGCGAAAGCGGTATATGGAAGTTGGAAGAGATCCCTGAGAAGGTTAAGGTATTGGTGCAATAAGAAGGTTTTACCAGGAAGCAGGTGAGGTGAACGCTTCTCAACATCCCCCTACGAAGGCACTCTATTTTAGTATCAAGAGAGCCTGGGCTGCCCAATCCAACAGTGTGCCTGGCATAAAACTTACCCCCACCACCAGCAACGCACAAACGATGGCGATAATGCGGAGCCAGAGATCGTGG
>JBDKSY010000019.1:0-7341 GCA_039680395.1 Anaerolineaceae bacterium
CCGCGGGGCTTTTCCTGGCTGTCTTGATGGTGGGCGGGTTGATGGTTGTGTTATCGGCTAGAAGGAAGGGGTGATTGCGGTTTGTAAGGGAGAATTCGAGCTCATGCTCAAGCGATCAAAGGTAACCTGGTCATTCTTTTGCTTCACTGTTCCTGACCAGGTATTGATCAACCATTCGGTATTATTCCATACCCATATTTTCGCTCGATCTTAATAGACCATGTCAGGAACAGTGAAGCGTATACTCAATAATCTTGTGTAATTATTTAACCGCACCCAAAGTTAATCCTTCAACGATGTATTTTTGGGCAAAAATTGCAAAAATCAGCATGGGAACAATGGCAGCTATGGAACCTGCAGCCATTCCTCCCCAATCAATAGATGCATACCCTCTGAAACCAGCCATGGCAACAGTGATCGTCTGTGCATTGGCATAGGTAAGAGATAATGCGATGTTCAATTCATTCCAAACCCACATGGCTGACAGAACTGCCGTAGCAGCAATTCCAGGCGCACTGATCGGTAAATAGATCCTCCATAGTGTACTGAACCGGGTACAGCCATCAATCAGCGCTGCATCTTCAAGGTCTTTTGGAACCGATTGAAAGAAACCGCGCAGCAGCCATATGGAAAATGGCAGAGTAACGCATTGATAGGTTAAAGCAAGTGCAATTTGAGTATCATACAATCCAAGCTTTTGGTACAGAACATACATAGGAATACTGAACAGGAATTCCGGGAACATGTATGACAATAAAAGCAATAAAGAAATTGCATTCTTTCCCTTAAGTTTTAGCCTGTTCAATGCATATGCTGCTGGAATTCCAACCAAGATCGCAAAACCAACGCTGATAATAGTGATGATCGTGCTGTTTTGAAAACTACTCATATAATTCGAGTTATGCAATAAATTCACATAATTATCCCAAATCGGTTGGAAATCCCATACCGGAGGCATTGCAAATGCATCTTTTTTCGTTTTAATAGAAATGGTGAAAATCCAAAATACAGGGAAGAGCGTTAAAAACAAAGCAATAAACGCAACGAAATAAACGCCAATTTTCTTTAACGTAATTCTATGCTGCCAATTCTTCATAAGTCTTTTCCTCGCGCACAACTACATCTGCGCGCTTGTTTCTCCCTTATTGACCAAACGTAGGTAAACCAGAATGACCGCCATAATGATGACTGAGAAGATCACCATAAGGGTCATGCCACGGCTCATTTCCAGGAATGAGAATGCCGTACGATATGCCAGGCTTTGAATGACTTCAGTCACCTGACCTGGACCTCCGCCGGTGGTTCCATATACAAGCGCAAATACTTTAAGGCAATCAATGGTTCTAAAAACGACAGCGATAAGCATAATGGGTTTGATCATGGGCAACGTCAAATACCAAAAAGTTTGCCAACTATTTGCACCGTCCACCTTGGCTGCTTCATACGGCTCTACTGGAAGACTCTTAATACCTGCTGTTAGAATGATGAAAATATAAGCCGTCTGCCACCATACATCCACCATGATGATTGAAGGCATTGCAGTGGTAGCACCTCCAAAGAAAGGAGAAGCTTGAAAACCTAACAACTTAATTGCATAATTTACGATCCCCAATGTAGGATCAAGAATGATTTTCCACATTAACGACACAACGATACCCGAAATCATCAAAGGTACCATTATGAGAGTGCGAATGAAACCTAAACCGGTTTTGATATTGTTTAAAATTATCGCTAACAGCAATCCCAATCCAACTTCAATCGTAACTGCACCAACGGTAAAAACTATAGTATTTGCAAGTGCATTCCAAAATTGTTTGTTCGATAACCAATAAACGTAATTACTTATTCCAATAAATTCCATCCGTGTTCCCCAGTTCCAGTTGAAAAAAGACATTCCAAAGGAATATAGTAACGGATAGAGAGAAACGACCCCCAGAACGAGCACTGCAGGTAAGATGTAAAATAATCCTACTCTGTTCCTGAAAAACTTCACGATCGGGTTATTCGTTGTCATAAGTGTCAGACCATTTTTGTAAAATAATGATTGATAAAAACAAAAATATCTGATTAGAGCGAGTTATCGCTCTAATCAGATGAAGATCAAATAAAATTACGGGATCAAATCCTGTAAATCCTGTTGCAGTTTTTCACAAGCAACAGCAGGGTCTGTTCCAGCATACATTGAGTGAACTGCATCAATAATGGGGAGTGCGATTTGGGCATCGCCATCATAGAAAATTGCAGCTGGGCGAGAGGTTTCCATTGCTTTATTTACTGCAGTGATGTAATCTGGATTGAGGTTGCTCTGGTAAGTCTCGTTACTCCAGGTTGAAAGTCGAGCAGCGCCACCGGTCTTGGTCCCAATCAGCGGTTCGATCTCGGGGCTGGTTGCCCATTGAATGAAGTACCAGGCTGCGCCCTGATTCACAGAATTGGCAGGAATGCCTAATCCCCACATCCAATGTGTGGTAATTGAACCAGAATCAGCAGTGTTCTCTGTTACAGGCAAAGTCATATAGCCAACGTTGTCAGGCAAGATATTATCTGCTTCAAGAGATGGGCCAAACAAGCTGGCATCAATGAAGAAAGCGGCTTTACCCTGATTGAAGAGCTGCATAGCATCATACCAGTCCATTGCCTGGATATTGATTGGTGCTGCTTTCATGAAATCAGCATAATCTTCCAGACCTTCACAAATGCGTGGGTCATCAGCGCGAGGAGCATTCCAATCACCATCAAAGAACATGTTATAAGGCAAAGGTGCTTCTTCGGGTCCCCAGGTATTTGTAACAAAGCCAACCATTAAGTCAATAACACCTAAGGATCGAACTCCACGAATCACTGAACCGTATACTTCACCGTTTGATTCTTCAGTGATCATTTGAGCAGCGGCATTCAGTTCATCCATTGTTTCTGGTAATTTGCCATCCAGGTACTCATTGATCAAAGCTTTATTATAGAAAACAATATAGGCTTCAAAAGTTGCTGGAATGGCATACAGGTTTCCATCGTCGTATGTAGCGCTATCTAAAAAGCCTTGAGGGAAATCTGCAAAATCATAATCTGGAGAAGTCATTGTAGGATCTTCAATGAATGGGGTTAATGGTGCAACTTTACCTGCTTTGTATTGAGAGAATCCTGCACCATCCATCGAATAGAAGAAAACATCAGCGACAGGTGTATCTGACCGCACAGCCATTTCCATCTTGTCCCAATACAGATCTTCTGCAAAGGGCTGCAAATTTACTTTGATGCCGGTCTTTTCTTCAAATTTATCAATGCCCACCTCACGTAAGCCATCCAACCATGGGTGTTCATTAAGCAGAACGGTGATTTCAGAACCTTCGTACTTCTTCCAATCAAAATCTCCCGTATTGGCTGCTTCAGTATTTGCTACTTCAGGATTAGCTTCAACTGGAGTTTCTGTAACAGTATTGGCTGCAGGGGCACAGGCAACCAATAGAATTGAAATAATGAGAATACTTAAAACTACCCTAAAACTACGCACAATAATCTCCTTTTACGTTTTTGTTAAGCAATTAGAAACTAAAAAGTAAATTCTACTTCTCACTGATTTTCCAAACACCTCCTTATGACCGACGAATACACCAACAAGTCTTTACTTCCCTTATTCCACTTCCCGAAATTAGATCTTTGTTTCACCGGGCAAACATAATCCTTGTTTCAAACTTGATCGGTGATCGTTGAAATTAGAATATTTACCAAAGCATACATACTCTGCAATATGCATTGAGCAACCCTTATCCAAAATAAGAATCCAACCAGGCCATTTTGATCTGAATAAAAGGTTTTTCGAGTTTACCGGGCGCTTGAGTCTACGAGGTACCAGACAACATCATGAAGAATATTGATGCCAGCAATATTCCTTCTTAGCCAAACTATTGACCGCGTTGAACAATTTCAAAACCTCTACTGGTCCAGTTTTGTGATCCAAATGCGATATTTGGTTGAGATTCCCCTTTACAAAGGCACACTGATTACTGAATCACGATCAATCAATGCGATTGGTTGTCAAATTCCACTTTCACAAAAAACCTTGTCAATCTCAATGGAACCTACAATGATTTTTAAAAGTGCGATAACAGGTTTTCCTTTTTCTAATGAGCAAGCTCCTTATAATACAAATACTTTATACCAGGTCAACTTCTACATGCGCTTCTTTCAAAGCTTGATAGAGCTCATTGGGAGGTGCTGCATTTGTTATCAGTCGGTTAAGGCTTGTTAATGCGCAAATTTGGGCAAAAGCAATGATCTCGAACTTCGAAGCATCCACCAACGCGATAACTTCTTTGGCAGATTTGATCATTGCATGCTTAACAACCGAATCCTCCCAATTGTACTCAGTGCATCCTGCATGAGAACTTATGCCACCCATGGCAAGAAATAATTTATCAACAAACAAACCCTCAAAGGCTTTTACGGTTAATTGTCCTGTCAGTGAACGTTCACTGTGGCGAACGATGCCTCCAGGCAAAATGGTTCTTATGTCGGGCCTGGTGATGAACATATCAGCAATGATCAACCCAGGAGTAATGATGGTTAAATTCTTTTTTGCAGTCAGGTTCCTGGCAAATTCATAGGTGGTAGAACCAATATCAATGGCTAACGAATCACCGTCATCAACATAATTGGCTGCATATTTCCCAATTCTAATTTTTGCTTCAATTTCTACTTTACTGCGAACCAATAACGGTGGTTCATAACTTCTGCCACTTGCGCTTACTGCCCCCCCATAGACTCTTCGCAAAAGATGCACCGCTTCTAATTCTTTAAGATCTCTACGAATCGTCATTTCAGAGACATTCAAGGAGGTAGCTAGTTCAGTAATGAAGACTTTGCCGTCATCATTTATCCTCTTCAAAATATAGTTGTGCCGATTATTTATCATCCAACTACCCTTTTGTTGATTTTTGTGAATCCATTTGTTATAATGATACATAATTATTGTTCATTTTACAAGTATTAAATGATATTTCTTTTAGATTTTTGTGAGGAATCAGTAATGACAAAAAACTTTCTTTTAGGGATTGATATTGGTACTACAAACACAAAGATGATTTTGATAGATACTCAGGGAAATATTTGTGCAAGTACCTCTCGAACGTCAACTCTGATGTCCCCTTTTATTGGTTGGGCAGAAGAAGACCCGGCTGAGTGGTGGCGAAATGTTTGTGAATTAGTGCCAGAATCCCTGGAACAGGCAAAGATCAGTGCAACACAAATCGCTGGTATAGCTGTCAGTGGCATGGTTCCAACGGTCATATTACTTGCGCAAAACGGCCAGGTTTTAAGAAATTCCATCCAACAAAACGATGCACGTGTCTTCAGAGAAGTCAGCGAATTCCAGGCAATAACGGATAAAAACGAAATATTGCGGAAAACTGGCAGTGCGATCACACAGCAAAGTGTCGGTCCTAAAATTAAATGGCTTTATCAGCACGAACCTGAGCTGATGAAAAGAACAGCCCATATTATGGGTTCATACGATTACATCAATTACCGTTTGACAGGCAGCTTTATTGTTGAACAGAACTGGGCTTTAGAAAGTGGATTGTACAATTTAACCTCCAGTCACTGGGATGCTGACCTGTTAAGGCTTTATGGAATTGATCCGGACCTGCTGTGCCCTGTAAAGCAACCCGCTGAGATCATTGGTTATGTATCCGCCAAAGCAGCCAGCGAAACTGGACTTGCAATAGGAACGCCTGTGACTGCTGGCAGTGCTGATCATATTGCTTCGGCCTTTTCTGCTGGGCTAAAAGACGAAGGCGATTTGTTGGTCAAACTGGGCGGCGCTGGCGATATTCTTTATTGCACCAATAAACTTGGATTTGAAGAAAGATTGTTCCTGGATTACCACCTCATCCCAGGTAAATATCTGATCAATGGATGCATGGCATCCAGCGGAAGCGTCATTAAATGGTTTAAAAATAATTTTGCACCTGATGCAGATTATCCAGAGCTCGATGCAGCAGCCGAAAAATTACCACCCGGTTCGAATGGGTTGATCCTTCTGCCCTATTTTCTTGGTGAAAAAACGCCGATCAATAATCCTCAGGCCAGAGGAACTCTGGTAGGTTTGACTTTATCCCACACCCGTGACCACGTATTCCGGGCGGTACTCGAAGGGATATCTTATGCATTCATGCATCATTTGGATGTTATGGCAGAGAACAGTTGGTTTCCCAAAAAAGTACGCATCACTAACGGCGGCGCCAACTCAAAATTGTGGAGAAATATAACCGCGGATGTTCTGGGGCTTCCCATAGAAAAAGTTGCCAATCATCCTGGCTCATCGCTGGGTGCGGCATTTGTAGCAGGAATGGGCTGTGGCGCATTCACTTCATGGGATGAGATCGAAAAATTCATCACCATATCTGAAGTCATCCAGCCTGACATGGAGAACCACAAGGTTTATCAAGATCTCTATCATGTTTTTCGCGAAACTTACCAATTATTGGAACCGGTTTTTCCAAAATTGGAATCTTTATAAATTAGGAGACATTTATGAATGAGTTGGACTTTTCAGGAAAAGTAGCTCTGGTTACAGGGGCAGGTAGAGGGATTGGCAAAGGTATCGCATTACGTCTTGCATCTCATGGTGTTGATATTGTTGTAAATGACATGAAAGCTGAGACTGCTGCACAAACCGTGAAAGAAGTTGAAGCGATGGGTCGAAAAGCAATTGCAATTCCCGCAGATATTTCCAAAACTGCTGAAATTGATCGCGTTTTTGAAGTTTTGATGGAAAAATTTGGCCGTCTTGATATTCTCGTCAATAATGCGGGCATATCCATGTATCGCCCAATTCTGGAGTGCTCAGAAGAAGATTATGATCGCCATGTAGACATAATGGCAAAAGCCACATTCTGGACGATGAAACGAGCTGCACCGATCATGATGAAGCAAAAATGGGGTCGCATCATCAATATCGGTTCTTATGTTGCCCAGTTGAACTGTACCACCAAGAATTTTGCTCCCTATTGCGCAGCAAAATTTGGTGTGGTCGCATTAACCCAGGTTGCCGCCCAGGAATTTGCTCCCTATATTTTGGTGAACGCGGTAGGTCCCGGCGATGTTGCCACCGAAATGATGGAACTCGAATGGGTGCAGGAAGGCGAAATGCGCGGTATGCCGGCTGCAGATGTGAAAGAGATCTATCGAAAACGACTGCTGCTGCAAAGATTTGAAATGCCAGATGATATTGCCAAAGTGGTGACATTCCTCTGTTCACCCCTGGCAGACCAGGTCACCGGTTCGCACATCATTGCCGGCGGTGGATTACCCTACACGGTAAAGTAGACACAAAACAGGCTTCTC
>JBDKSY010000020.1:0-3984 GCA_039680395.1 Anaerolineaceae bacterium
CGGAATTCAGTCTCTGCCACATGGCTTTCGCCTGAAAGCAATCCGCTGACAGCACCTCGAAGGTTTTCCAGGTCTTCTTCCAGGATGAGCGGGAAAAGCATTTTTATATCATCTATTTTGTTAAAAGCGTTTTCAGTTAAAGCAATTTCTGGTTTTTCCTGCCCAAGGACCTTACCTACCTGGGAACTAAAGTAAATCTGGGAATTTTGTACATCCCAATCAAAGAGACCTTCGTTCAAAGATTCCATCACTATCTTCAATCGTTGGTTAGCCAGGTGCAATTCACGATCCGATTGGCGATGCCTTTCCAGCAATAATCCCAGCCAGAACACCAGGAACAGGAGAATAACCCCGCTTGCTAAAATCAAGATCATGGATGTGGTCGAAAGGGAGAGAATTATGCCAGTGCTTATTCGGAAAATGATAAAGATCAATGCCCCGATATTTGCCCAGCCTGGTGAAAGGCTGTAAACCATCCAGATGATGATGAGTATTGGGAGAAGAAGAATAGTGTTTGGCAGATTTGGATAATTTGCAGATACATACCCTAACCCAACACACAATATAATTAGAAGGGTGAGAACAACAACGGGGTTGATCTTTTTATGATTATCCATAACCTGTAATCCGGCATAAACATAAAACGGATAAAATATTAAAATCATTATAACGTACTGAAACTCAGGGTAGATTAACCTGTAATCTATTTGCAAGGAAACGAATCTGTAAAGTCAGGAGGGACAGACCGCAAGAAATGATAGATAAGCCCTATCCATTATGTGAACTCCATCGCCACCTGGATGGAAGTGTGCGGTTATCAACAATTCTAGAATTGGGGTTGAAGCATCAAATTCCCCTGCCTGCAAAGACTTTGGATGCGCTGCGACCATATGTGCAGGTCTCTGAACCTCAACCAGGTGTAATGGCTTTCATTCAAAAATTCAAATGGCAGACAGGTGTCATGGTAGATACTGAAGTCTGTAGGAGAATTGCTTGCGAAAGCGTATTGGATGCAGCATCTGAAGGGGTAGATTATATAGAGCTGCGCTTCAGCCCTCTGTTCATGGCTGAAGCACACCAGCTTGATCCAGAGCGTGTTACCGCAGCAGTGATCGAAGGAGTGGAAGAGGGCAGGCAATCAACAGGTATCCGTGTCAATTTGCTCGGGATCATCAGCCGTACGTATGGACCTGAAAAAGCCTGGCAGGAATTGAATGCTTTGCTGGCACATAGGCGATCAATCGCTGGGCTTGACCTGGCAGGTGATGAAGCCAACTTCCCGGGAGAGAAATTTGTTGACCATTTTCGCAAAGCGCGCGATGCAGGCTGGCATATCACCGTCCATGCAGGTGAAATTGCTGGCGCGTCTTCGATATGGCAGGCATTACGGCAGTTGGGTGCTGAACGGATAGGCCATGGGTTAAGTGCAGAGACCGATCCCTCCTTGATGGAATATCTGGCAGAACACCGGATTGGCGTTGAATGCAACCTGACAAGTAATGTGCAGACCAGCGTAGTGGCCGATTACCCGGCTCATCCATTGCATAAATTCCTGGAGTATGGGATCATGGCATCTATCAATACGGATGACCCGGGCATCAGTAACATCACCATAGCTCATGAATACGAAGTGGCAGCCAGGTATGCTGGCCTCACCCCTGAAATGATCCATCGGGCGCAGGAAAACGCATTAGCGACGGCTTTCTTGACGGATGAAGAAAAACGAAGCCTGATCAGAGAAAAAGTATCCTCTTCAGGTTTATGATAGAATAAGTTTCAAATTACATCGCAGCAATCCCTTAAGTTTCACAGATGTGGGTAAATGTGATAGGAGCTGTGGGCACTTGCTACAATATGTTCTCTATGTTCTGTTCGCAACGCTAACTGCCGCAGGGTCAATTGCTCTGGCGCTATATACCTATCGCGTCAGGAAATCTGGCGGAGTGAACTATTTTTTTTGGTGCTTTGTCGTTGCGGCAGCCATCCTGATTTTTGACACCCTGCAACTGGTTCTTTATCTCCCAACTCTTAAAATCATCCTTGCCAAGATCAGTTATCTTCTGATGGTGTTCATACCAGTTATCTGGTTTGCCTTTGCACTGGATTACTCGGGGAAAAATGATCTCTTATCGCGCCGGCTATTCTGGATCATCTGTGTTTTCCCATTATTTTCCAGCCTTCTTGCGCTTACTACCGAAAAACATAGCCTGATCTGGCAGGGCATTGCCATTGCAAATATTGGCAGTTTTTCGATCTTGCAAACCAACGGCGGAATCGTCTATCAGGTACAGGCGGTCTATAACCTGGTTCTTCTGCTGGGTTGTGCTTACCTCATTCTGAAGATTTTTATCGCGACACCCAGCACATATCGCAAACAATCCATCTGGCTGGTTCTTGGCGCATTCTTGCCTGTTATTGCGAACCTGATTTTCACTCTCAACCTCATCCCCGGGCTGCAAAAAGATTTCACACCCATTGGATATGCCTTAAGTGGAATGTGTTTTGCCGTAGGGATATTCAAATACCAGTTGTTTGACATCGTACCCATTGCCCGCTCAACCCTGATTGATAAAATGGATGATGGGGTGATCGTGCTCAATCTTCGTGAGCAGGTGGTGGATATCAACCCTGCCGCGCAAGGGATCCTTGGCCTTTCGCGGCGGCATATCATCGGAAAAGACATTGGTGATTTCTTCGCTTCATGGCCTGGCTATTTCAATTGTCCTGAAGGCGAAGCCTATCTGCGAAGTGAGGTAGAGCAATACCGCAACGGTACATTGAAGTATTATGAAGTTCGTACTGTTGAATTGACCCACAAGCAGAACCATGTGGTGGGACTACTCCTCACAATGCATGACATCACGGAAAGAAAAGTGCTGCTGGAAAAGGTGCGTAAACTGGCAACACTCGACCCGTTGACCGGTCTGTTCAACCGCCGGCATTTCTTCAGTATGGCAACCAAAGAAGTTGCTCGAACCCTGGAAGAAAACCTGCCCTGCTCGTTGGTCTTGCTGGATATGGATTACTTCAAGCAGGTCAATGATACGTACGGGCATCTGGTGGGTGATATGGTTATTCAAAAGGTGACAAATACCATTCGTAATTCTCTGCGCACATTGGATATTCTTGGGCGCTTTGGTGGGGATGAATTTGTCCTGCTCCTTCCTGAAACAGACCTCGAACAGGCCACCCAGGCAACGGAAAGGTTGCGAAAACTGGCTGAATCCACCATGATCCGAACTGATCAGGGTGAGATCCATGTTACATTAAGCATGGGGGTAGCCACCTGCACGGGTTTACAGCCCTGCAGCCTCGACCAGTTGCTGGAACAGGCAGACAAAGCCTTATATCGTTCGAAAGCGGCAGGGCGCAACAAGGTGCATATCTGGCAAATGGAACCTGTTGATGCAATGACCCTGTAGGGATTACTCAACAAAACAAGGCTTATTCCATGATCGAACACCGGTCAAGGAATTTTTTTGTTATTCAATTGTTCCGGTCGAAACTTATTCGTCTATGGCTACCATTACATTGGATGCTTTGATGACCGCATAGACCTGTTTTCCAACGGTCAACCCCAGAGACTCAACGGAACTCAGCGTGATGACCGAAACTACTTCTGCGCCACCATGCAGTGTGATGATCACTTCAGCATTGACGGCACCGGGATGGATGGCTTTTATCGTACCTTTAAGCACATTGCGTGCACTGATCTTCATCTTTCACCTCCAAAATAAAGAACTACAATATTATCTTAGCAATCTTTGGGGTTAACTTCAATGAGCAGAGAGTGGGTGTGGAGGTGTTGCAGCTCGGGATAGTTATGCTTAATATGCCATAATGAGAGGATTAATCCAAGGTGGGAGATGGGATATTCTAATTTTGTTAATCGTACTTTCCTCTGCCTCCCCTAAAAGGGTGATAAAAATATTGTTTCATTTGGATCAAATACACATTAGTGCGCACAAGAGTTGTTACCCTAAA
>JBDKSY010000021.1:0-2005 GCA_039680395.1 Anaerolineaceae bacterium
CGGTTCGTGGCTCATCGCATTGTTTACCAGAGCAATTTCTCTCAATGGTGGTGGAACAAACGCTTTGGCAAGCTTAAAAGAACTCAATCGGTGGTGTTGAATGGTGTTGACCTGTTGAAATACGCTCCATCATCAGAGATTGAACCCCCTGAAGATATCATCCGTATCTTGATGCTGGAAGGACACATGGGAGGATCATATTCCATCGGGTTGAACACAGGATTTGAGCTTGCCTGCCAGGTGAAGGAAATCACTGGAAAACCCACAGAGCTGCTCATCGCTGGCGATGTGCCAGAAAAATTACAGAGATCATTCTCACCACCAAGAAATGTTTCCCTAAAATTCATGGGGGTCATTCCCGGCAGCAAGGTTCCAGAGATAACCCAACAGGCTCATATGCTCTTTTCAGCAGATTTGAACGCTGCCTGCCCCAATGCAGTCGTAGAAGCGTTAGCCTGTGGTTTGCCTGTGATCTCCTTCGATACCGGAGCACTTGCCGAGATGGTTCCAGAATACGCTGGTGTAATCGTTCCGTATGGAAGCAACCACTGGAAACTCCAAAAACCTGATGTCGCGTCTCTGGCACTGGCAGCCCAAAAGGTTTATGAGGAAAATAAAACCTTCCGCATGGGGGCATGCCGCGCCGCAGAAGAAATGTTTGACATTGAAAAAATGCTGGATAAATATCTGGATGCCCTATTAGGGTAGAACTGAATTACTTTTCGCCCAACAGCAGCGCGCCTTCTGGCCCCCGGTCTATCTCCCATGGATAAATGATATACGCATCAGTGACCGCGGCAAAATAGTCTGGCCTTACTGAGCCAAAAAGGTTCCGGTATGGGTTAAAGTGCAGTACACAGGTAAAAGGTGTACCACCTGCCCCGCTCACCCGGTTTTTGACCGCTGTGATCGTCCTCCCTGAGCCCCACACATCATCCATGATCAGCACATTCTTTCCAGATAAAAGAGAGTTCTCTGGAAATTGGACGAATTTTGGCCAGGCGATCAACCGCTGGAGTTCAGGTTTTTGATTGATCTGCATCACGTCAGGAAAATCTACTGCAGCAGTTAAAATGAGATTTAACCCCAGTGCTTCGGCAATTAATCCCCCCGGTACCACACCACCACGAGTAATAATTAACATAGCATCATAAGCTTCCTGGAATTGAGGGGTTAAATGATCAATCAGCGAATCAATATCATTCCAGGTTAATAACTCACGTCGCATAAAATCACTCTAAAATGAAGTTTTAACATTATAGCAGGATTTGCTATGGATTGTATTTATAAGTAAAAAGTTGGCGGACTTTGAAGGTTCATGTACAATTTCTTTATAGGCTCAAAGGAGGATTAGAATGAAACCTCAGCAAATTCATCATTTGAACCGCCTGGTAGAAAATAGCATCCCCAACCTCAAATTAAGTGAAAACCACATTATCCCTGATTACAACGGATATTCGATCGCCAATATTCCATCCAGTATCTGCGAGTGGTTGGGAGCACCCGCAATTGGGCAGAAACCCCTCTCCTTGCCATCAAAATTCAGTGAAAAACGGACTTTCAAACAGGTTATCTTGTTGCTTATTGATGCTTTGAGCCTGGATTCTCTTCTCGCCGCGCAGCAATTGCCAGTATGGAGCGAACTGCTTAAAGAAAATAACCTTGCCGCTCTCACCAGTGTCGTGCCATCTACAACTACCAGCGCGCTGGTGAGTCTATGGACAGGTTGCACACCGTTGGAGCATGGCATCACTGGTTATGAAATGTATCTGAAAGAATACGGTCTGATCGCCAATATGATCTCATTTGCACCATCGTCATTCTCTGGTGAAGTGAACATCTTACGAAAAGCTGGTTTCCAACCCGAAAACTTTCTGGCTTTGCCTACTTTATCGCAACATTTGAAATATCACCACGTGGATGTTCATGCCTTCCAACCAGCCTCCATCGCCCGTTCCAGTCTCACCACCATGCTCACCCCCGGTGCGATCATCCATCCTTATCG
>JBDKSY010000022.1:0-2176 GCA_039680395.1 Anaerolineaceae bacterium
ACCGGAGTGAAATATTGGTGATTAGGATTATCTACATAAACTTGATAATTGCCATCAAAAGTATACCCCGCAGTCCCACCCGTAAGGGCTTCGGTTACGGTTTGTGTTCCTGCTTCAGTAAAGGTAATACTGCGCTTTGGTAATTTAGCACCATCACTGCTTTCCCAGTAATAAGTCACTGTACCCGCTGCAGTAGCGGTGATCTTTGCTTTGAGGGTGATCGTAAATGGACAGGCTGCATTCCAGGTATTGGGTTCCGCAGAAGGAATCACACTGGTGACTGCAAACGGTACAGCCGTGGCGCCAACATTGATCGTCACATAAAATGCCTGGTTTTCATCACCCAATCCAAATGTTGCGCCTGATGCATTCTGTAATTTCCAATTGCTTTTATACGTGCCCGAAGTGGCAGGAGCTTTAAACGTAACGCTCAAGTCCACTTCTTGCCCGGGGGCAACATTGCCTGTCAATGGCACTGAAGCAGGTGCATTCATCGCATCACCGGTGATAAAAAATAACTTATAAGCAGTAGTCCAGGTACAGCTTCCATCATTCTTTAAACGCCAGGTTTTAATGAAGGTAGTATTTGGCCCCATCACCGTTCCATCGGGTATGGTTACATCCGCCACAAAGGATGCCCGGTCACAGGGTACAGGTAAAGCACTTGGTGAGACAGTAAAAGCGGGATAAGACGTCATGGTTGGGAAGGCAGTCTGTGTGACTGAACCATCAGAAGTATTGGTAGGTACTGGAGTAGAGATCAGTGCATTAGTTTGTTGGCTAAGCGCTGTTCCTGTTTCAGCAGCGGAGACGGTTTGAGCTGCAGCCGTTTGAATGGATTCAATGCTTTCGGTTGGCTTACTTTTCAAGGAAGGAATATTACATGCACTGAGCAACAAGATTATTAAAGCTGAAGAAATCCTCCCCATCATCATCCAGGTTTGCATCTTTCCTCCAGAAAGTGCGAATTTGGTAAATACATTATAGGTTTAACCTATCCGAAATTCAAATAAATAATCAAATGTGTAATGAAAGTTGTTCGAATATGGCGGTCAGTTTGTAGAGCGATCAATGCAAGGGTACAAAAAGAAACATGCCTGTTTCTGATCGCACAGGCACGTTTTATCTATTCACCAATAATTTTGATCAGTACCCGCTTGCGGCGTTTTCCATCAAACTCACCATAGAAAATTTGCTCCCAGGTGCCAAAATCCAGTTTTCCATTGGTGATGGCAACTACCACCTCACGACCCATGACCTGCCTTTTGAGGTGTGCATCTGCATTATCTTCACCTGTCAGGTTATGACGGTATCGGCTGACAGGCGCGTGCGGGGCAATACCTTCCAGCCAGGTTTCGAAATCCTGATGCAGCCCGGTCTCATCGTCATTAATGAACACAGAGGCGGTGATATGCATGGAATTCACCAGCACAAACCCTTCTTTTACACCGCTTTCAACGACAGCCTGTTCCACCTGTGGCGTGATATTCACAAAACCACGCTCCGATGGCAGATGCATGATGATCTCTTTCCGATAACTTTTCATTTTTCTTCCTTTTTACAGAATATGAGAGAGAAAAACTCGAAGCCCAATTCCTATCAAAATGATACCACCCAACAATTCCATCCGTTTGCCAAATTTCTTTCCCAAAAAATCACCGCCCAGTAAACCAGCCAGTGAAAGGGCACTGGAAACTACACCGATGGTCAGACAGGCCGCCAATGTGTTAACCTCGAGCAGTGCCATGCTGATGCCCACTGCCAGAGCATCTATGCTGGTGGCAATTGCAAGGATAAGGAGAAACCAACCACGTGAGGGATCGGCATATTCCTCTTCTTCCTTTTTCGAAAAACTCTCGACGATCATCCGAATGCCAACAAAGGCCAGTAAGAACAACACCAGCCAGTGGTCAAAACCGGCGATCAAATTGAGTATTGTTCGGCCAGCCAGCCAACCCAGGAAAGTCATCAACCCCTGGAAAAATCCAAAGTGAAATATGATCCGGAAAACCGGATGGAATGAATTGACACGACCGCTTGTACCAATTCCCAGGGAAACTGCAAAGCAATCCATCGCCAATCCAAGCGCTACTAAAAATATTTCCCAACCTGACATAGCTACGAAGCCTCCAGCAGGTCATTATACCGTAGAGAACCTTTAAATAAATCTTTATGG
>JBDKSY010000023.1:0-3085 GCA_039680395.1 Anaerolineaceae bacterium
GGTATAATTATCTTTGGCAGGCATCTCTTCCTGTTGATAACTTCATCTGGAGAATAAATTATGGCATTGAGTTATCGTTTTGGAACGGTTGGTTCACCTATGTCCACACCCAAGAAACCGGGTGGTAGCGTTGGAGCTATACAAAGGATCAATGAACTGGGATTGAATGCATTAGAACTTGGCTGGGTGCAGGCAGTAAGAGTTTCTGAAACCACCTGCTCTGAAATCAAAAGAACGGCCATTGATAACAAGGTTCATGTTAGCGTGCATGCACCTTACTTCATTAACCTTAACGCCAATTCCGATGAGTGGCCAAAATCAAGAAAACGCCTGATGGATTCAGCGCTTTATGGAAATCTGGCAGGTGCAACAGATATAATCTTCCATCCAGGGTCTTACTTTGGACAACCTGCTTCTGATGTTGTAAAATTTTCAATTGAAAGATTGAACGGCTGTGTGGAAGAGTTAATCCAGTTGGGAAATCCAGTAATTCTTCGCCCAGAGACAATGGGAAAATCAGCTATGCTGGGTTCTTTTGAAGATACTTTGGAGATGGCAAAAACAGTTCCACAAGTTTTACCCTGTCTCGATTTCGCACATCTCCATGCTCGTACTGGAAACGGAGGGATGAATACGTATGATGAATGGTGTCATCTATTGGAGCAATATGGCACAGCATTAGGCGAAGATTACCTCATGAAAATACATATCCATCTTTCTGGTATCGAATATTCTGCTAAAGGTGAACGAAATCATCTCCCCTTACAGGAATCGGATTTCAACCTGAAAGATTTGTTTAGAGCGCTGATCAAATTTCATACAAAAGGCAGAATTCTCTGTGAAAGCCCTATCCTGGAAGAAGATGCGCTTTATATGCAAAGAATCTGGCAGGAGATTTCTGGCGAGGAATTATAAATATTCTTTCAGGTTATGCTCAACAGCATAAGCTGCTGCTTCAGCGCGATTGCTGACTCCGAGCTTTGAAAGAATACTACTGACATAATTTCGCACAGTTCCTTCACCAAGAAATAGTTCTTTTGCTATTTCGCGGTTAGTCCTTCCCGCAGATACCAGGCTTAATACATGTTTTTCCTGTTGGCTAAGAGAAGCAAATGCAGAGGCTTCTTCTTCTTTCACAGCTCGACGCACTTCTTGAAATACTCGTTGGGTAACTGCAGGATCAAGCAATGCCTCACCGCGCCCAACTGCTTCCAATGCATGGATAAGATCTTCGCCACCAATTTGTTTTAACACATATCCTGAAGCACCAGCACGGATTGCATTAAAAAGCATCTCGTCTTCAGCATAAGAGGTCAGCATAACTACCTTGCTCTGAGGATAATCCCTGGTAATTTGTTCGCATGCTTCAATGCCTGAAATGCCAGGCAACCGAATATCCATTAATACAATATCAGGATTGAGCCGGCTCACCAGTTCTAATGCATCTTTTGCATTGGCGGCTTCTCCAATCACTTCGAATTGAGAATTCTGCGCCAGTAATGCCCGAAGACCTATCCTCACAACTTCATGATCGTCCACAATAACGATTCGTTTTTTCTGCATAAATTTCTCCTAACTCCATTATATCTGACACCAGCATCGTTTACCACAAATCTACAGAAATCCCTTGATACTTGATCTTTTTATCGCTTCCTGGTTACTGAAACTTTTTGCCTTCACATAATTCTTGTATAATACTTTTGAGGTGAAATTATGGCAGATGATAATTCCATCCGGATACTCTACATTGAAGATGATCCAGAGATGATCGAACTGGTTTCGGTCATTCTCAGCAAGAAAAACTTTGAGGTTATCGGCGCCAATGGCGGTTATGAAGGGCTTTTTCTTGTTGAAAAAGAAAAACCTGATCTGATCCTGTTAGACCTGATGATGCCAGATCTTGATGGCTGGGATGTTTACAATCAACTAAAAGCCAACGAGAATACTAATAAGATTCCAGTGATCATCATTACTGCAAAATCTCAAGCAATTGATCGGGTAATGGGATTACATATTGCCAAGGTGGACGATTATATTTGCAAACCTTTCAGTCAACAGGAATTGATCAGTAGCATAGAAAAAGTAATTTTGGATAAAGCCAATTATTAATTCATCAAATGGGCGGATAATGAAATATTTTCTTACTTTGAAAAATGAAACAACATCACAATCAACCTGTATCACTCTCAGGCTCTGTAATACCTTTTTCTTAAAGTTCAAAGGCTTAATGTTTCAGAAAGATATAAAACCATTAGAAGGGTTGGTTTTTGATGAGTTTAAAGACACAAAAGTGAATACAGCAATTCACATGTTATTCATGCGCTTCCCTATCGGTGTTCTATGGGTCAATTCGGAAAAGATCATTGTGTCGAAAACTTATGCGAAACCCTGGAAGTTGATGTATACTCCAGAAAAGCCAGCTCGCTTTGTTATTGAAGTTCATCCTGAAGTACTGAATTATTATCAGGTCGGTGATAAAATCATTTTCGATGAAAAACACTAGACAATCATTCATCCTGATACTTCTTGTTTTGGCTTTTATTTCAACGCCCGTGAGCGCGCAATCGGAGACGGTACTTCCTACTTATGTTGTTCAATCAGGAGATACGCTTTACTCAATTGCCCTCCGATTTGGGATTGACCTGCAGGTATTAATTGATGCAAATACTCAAATAGACCCAAACAATTTGAGTATCGGCGATCAAATTAATATTCCAGGTTATGAAGGGATTGAAGGTACGATCACCAGCATCCTGGTACAGCCAGGGCAAACTTTTCGCAATCTGGCGATTTCATCACAAGCCAACCTTGATACATTAAGCAGACTCAGCAGAATTACATCATCATCAGAACTATATATTGGCACTGAGATCTTTTTGATAGAACCGGATAAAGCAAAAGCGAAAATATCGTTAAGCACGCTTTCTTCTACACAAAGCGTGGAAGAAGCAGCTTTAGGATTGGGAGTCAACCCCTGGACTCTTCGATTGAGCAGTCAATATGAAGATGAAAAACACCTCATTTCTGGAGACATACTCTATTTTCCCCAGGAATCAGCATTAGCTGGGCAGTTTTCTTCAGATTT
>JBDKSY010000024.1:0-6283 GCA_039680395.1 Anaerolineaceae bacterium
GTCTGACCGCCGTTGCTTTGATTTTTGCATTGCTGAAAGTATCTCCTACACCATTTTGTATCCTCGATGAAGTAGACGCAATGCTGGATGAAGCAAATGTAGGCAGATTCTGCGAGCTCCTTCAGGAGTTGAGCACTGATAGCCAATTCATCGTCATTACGCATAATCGAAATACTGTACAGATTGCTGATGTGATTTATGGAGTCACAATGGGGCGAGATTCTGCCAGCCAGGTGATCAGTTTGAGAATTGATCAATTATCAGAGGAAATGGTACGTTGATCTTTTGAAAATGTTTGTTCTGCAGGCTGCATAAATATCCTTGCAGCCTGTATTTTTATGTTTTGCTTGACAGTACATTCTAGATATTTCAAAGAAGAACTTATCTACGTGTATGAAGGAGTAGAGTATTTGATGGAAAAATATCAAAGGAATATCGCTTACTGGAATGCTGTTTTCCAAAAAATACAACCAAAGCAGGTCGAAACAAGGAGTACTGGTCAGGTAGAAGTTGATGCTGGGCTGGATTGGTTATGCTCAGGATCAAAGACATTATTGGACTTTGGATGCGGATCAGGTACCATGCTTTTCAAGTGCAGTTTACGGGGGACACAAGTACATATTGGTATTGATAACTCCGCTCAAGGTATTGAACTGGCCAAAGCCAGCCAGGAGTTAATGACATTGGGTGAGTTCACCTTTATTGTTGGAGGTGCTGATTATTTGAAAAACCTGCCTGATCATTCGATTGATAGCGTGATCCTTTCGAATATTCTTGATAACCTGATCCCTGATGATGCTCATTTATTGTTGAAACAAGTTCAAAGGATCCTTGTTAATTGCGGAAAAGTATTTCTTAAGCTGAATCCATACCTTACTGATGAACAAATACAGAAATGGGATATAAAAGTTATTGAGGGGAATTTTCTGGATGACGGTTTATTCTTGTGGAATCAAACAACAGAAGAATGGAGAGCAATGCTGACGCAATATTTTTCTGAGTTGGATTTTAAGGATATTTATTACCCGGAACATGATCAATATAATCGTCTGTTTTTACTAGTGAATAGCCTCGCCTCGTAAATTAAAGTTCTGCAAATAAAAAGAAAGCCATCCTGAAAAGAATGGCTTTCTTCCTTGTAAATGAGAAACTGTCTATTGTATTGCTGGAACGCCTGGTTCTGTTGGGACAACTGATTGCCAGTAATCCAACATTGAATATTTGCTTGCTGATGTCTTCTGTTCACTAAGCCATTTTGTGTACTCATTGGCTTTAAAAGTGTCAAATTCACTTGCAGACAGCGTTCGGGTGGCATGATCAATACATTGTATCAGGTGCCAACCAAAACTAGTTTGAACGGGTGCACTGATCTGGCCAGGTTTCAAGGAGAAAGCTGCATCTTCAAATTCTTTTACCATGGCACCTCTGCTGAACCATCCCAGGTCGCCACCATTGCTGGCATTACTGGTGTCCAGAGAATTTTCCTTGGCCAGTTCCGCGAAATCGGCACCTTCCATAAGTTGACCCTTCAGATCGTCAGCGGTAGCTTCATCGGAAACAAGAATATGGCGAGCCCATACCTGTTCCTGCACTGGATTTGCATCTGCAGTGATCTTTTCTTTTAACTTGATTTCTGTTAACTGAACACGATACATATATCGGAAGTCATCAAGTGTAAAACCATAATCTGCACCAGTAGATACATAATCCGCAACCTTTGTTGCATAACCTTCTTCTGTCATAGGTGTGGCAGTAGGTTCAGGTGTGTTGGTTGGAATGGATGGATCAACCGTCGCCGTTTGTGTCATTGTTGGCACAGGAGTTAATGTAAATAATGGGGTAGGTGTGATGGTTGGCGGTAGTGAAGTTGGTGTGGCTGTGATGATCTTCAATACATCTGGATCCAGCGTGGCAGTTGGAAAGACGGTTGAAGTTGCTGTTGGAACAGGTGTGCCATCAGGGAAGTAGCCAAATGCTTCTTTCATGGCAGCATCTATTTCTTCATCACTTACAGTAATACCTTCTTTTTCTGCAAGCTGTAAGATCAGGCGTTCTTCCATCATTCGATCAAGAACGGTTTGTGCCAGCGTAGAGGCGTAATCGGCGCTTAATTGAGATTCCAATTGTTGCAGGCTGCTTTGTATCTGGCTGCTGAAAGTTGGATCGCTACCGAACCACTGATAATACTGAACGTATTGAAGGTATTGTTGACCTAACTGGGCGCGCACATATTGGACTCGTTTAACAAAATCTTTTGCAGTGATCTTCTCACCATTTACTTCAGCAACTGGTTTCAAATCACGCAGGACAAATTGGTCCAGTAAACCATAGCCAATCAGTCCAATTACTGCGATCCCAACGGTGATCAACCCTCCAAGCAGCCAACTGCGCTGGCGCTGTTCACGCTCTACACGTGCAAGGTGTTTTTTTGAGAACTCTTTGTGAGTTTTTTCTTCGACTTTTTTTTCAGATTTTTTGAAAATAGAGGGGAATCTTGCCATTTATATTGCTTCCTATTATTGAATTGATGAGCATAGAGAATAGTTCCCTATGCTCTCATTCTTCGATTTGAAAAAAATTGTTCTATTTGTCACCCATATCGAGGGTGAATGGAAGCAGGGCGATGTGTCGGGCGCGCTTGATAGCATTTGCCAATACACGCTGATGGCGTGCGCAGGTTCCTGTTTGGCGGCGAGGACGAATTTTTCCATCCTCTGTCACATAGCGTCTCAGGAGATCGATCTGCTTGTAATCAATTTCGATATTTTTATCGGCGCAAAACTGGCAAATTTTTGGACGTGCGATATAGCGACGTCCACCACCATATTGCTCGGTTTCATTGCCATAATCTTCAGACATACTTTCCTCCAACTAATTAGTACGGATATTCATCCAGATGCTCAGGTTCACCAGGTTCCACTGTTGTACTCGGTGAAGTTTCCCTTCGCTCTCCCAGCATCATCATTTCATTGGCCACAATTTCAACCGAGGAGTGTTTCACTCCTTCCGCATCTTCCCAGCGTCTGGTTTGCAACCTGCCCTCAACATATACCTGTTGGCCTTTTTTCAAATACTGGTTACAAATCTCGGCAAGGTTTCCCCAGGTAACGATTGTGAACCATTCAGTTTCTACGTGTTTTTCTCCGTCTGCGCTATTCCAGTTGCGGGTGGTAGCTACCGAGAAGGTAGTTACGGGTTTCCCTGCAGGGGTATATCGCATTTCGGGTTCACGGCCCAAGTGACCAATGATCATTACTTTATTCAGTCCACGGCTCATAACGTTCTCCTTGCCGGTTTCCCGGCGGACTGGATGAGATTATTTTGCAGTAATCATAAAGCGCAATACCGGCTCAGATAACCGTAGATTACGTTCTAGCGTAACAGTAAATGTTGGCGCCATCTGTGTGTGCAGCATAAAATATTGTCCTTCACGCTGCTTTTTAATCAGATATGCCATTCGCTGTTTACCCCAAAGTTCTGTCTTTAAGACAGAGCCACCTGCTTCAGTGATCCAACCTGAAACTTTTTCGACGAGACTCTTGAAACTGGTCTCATCCAATTCTGGATCGGCAATGACTACGACTTCATATTCACGCATTTCGGAAAACCTCCTTTCCCTGGATTTACCCCCATTCATACCGTGGGCATGTTGGGAGTGGAAAGGCAAGCAAGAAATCCTGCTAACCAAGGGATAATTCTACCATAGAATTCAGGTTGCCTGGTGAATTGATCATTCACTCTTGATCCATCGAAACAACATTTATTAAATTTGCTGAGCGCTGCAATAGCATAATTGTTTTAACTATTTCTTTGGACTCAAGCAAACTCACGCGTACAGGCTGATTTCCACGAGAAGCCTGCACCATATTCTCCACTTCACCCATAGCAACATCTTTCGTAGAAAATGAAAAGGATTGATAACCATTTCCCTGACGCAAAATGACAAGAGTTCGATCACGAGGTTTATACGGAGAGGCAATGGTCATGATCCCTTCCGTTCCATGCACTTCCAGCATGGCATAAGCAGGCAGGTCAAACGAGCAAGAGAAATGAGCAGTAATATCATCAGGGTAATTCAATGTGCCAAAAAAAGTATTATCAACACCCGTGGAGGCGATGATCCCTGTGCCAAAACCATTCATCGGTGAAGTTTTCGTCAGCAACTGAAAATAACTGATCGGATAGCAGCCTAAATCCCATAATGCGCCACCTCCAGCTTCGGGTAATTGACGAAAATCACCTTCACGATGATGAAAATGCTGAAAGCTGCTGCGTAAATAGCGAATTTTCCCAACTGCACCGGAAGAAACCAGTTGGGCAACCTTATCCGTTTGGGGATTAAAGCGGTACATGAACGCTTCCTGGATGATCACTTTGTATTTTTCTGCCACAGAGATCATTTCATCAACTTCAGCAGCCGATAGGGCAATTGGTTTTTCAACCAGCACATGCTTGCCAGCTTGAGCAGCTTTTATTGTCCACTCGCAATGCAGGTGGTTTGGTAGTGGATTGTAGATGATATCAATATCAGGGTCATCCAATAAAGCTTGATAGCTGCCGTAAAACTTCGGTATTTTCCATTGCTTCGCGGCTGCTTCGGCTTTATCAACAGAACGACTGGCAATGGCAACCAGATCAGAATCACGGTGCCCTTTTATGGCTGGGATCAATTGGCGATTGATTGTGGCAGTACTGAGAATTCCCCAACGAGTCTTCGTTTTCATTATTAATTATCCTTATCTAACAATTTGATCACACCATTAATCAAATTGCCTGGTTCCACACGTTGATAATACATGCGGAATGCATGCACTTCATTAAGCGCATGGAATAATTGATCTTGCAGTATCCCTACAGCTTTCATATCCTCATGAATTGCAGATGATATCAGATATTGCCCAGAAGCGTTTTTTGTAAATGCGTATAAACCTCGTGCCTGGATCAGTTCCAGACCCAATTGAATACATCTTAAATTTTGTGCGGTGGCATTTTCAAAATCTGCCATTTCTATTTGTCCATTTTTATGATTAACCGAAAACTGTATCATTCCCAGGAGAGTTTTTATCAGCTCTTTTGGTTCATCTTCGGATGAGGGAAGCCCGAAGAGTACAAGCTTATGTGGAGAGACATTTTCAATGACTTGATCTAATACCTTTCGATCAGGGGGAGTACCAGCAATAACCAGTACATCTGATGGGATCAACTGATTTCTTCCTTTTCCTGGAAGAATCTTTTGAGCTAATCCCTCGCTCCAGATAAGCATATTCTCTTCCCTGGGAGTATTTATCCATTTAAGGCCTGCATCAAAATTTGCTCGAAAATCGAGCACTTCAATGATTGAACAGGTGGAAGAATCCTTGCTTGTTTCCTTGATAGGCCGGGCTTCTATCCACTCGAGTTGAGGAGCCCGGACTCCTTTGAATTCCGAAATGCGTAAAGAGAAAGCCAGGTCGAAAGTATTCTCAGGTATTTCCAGGGATCCAGCTTGCCAGCGGATGACTCGCATCCGGTTTCCGCTTTCATCCATAATGTAGAATTGTGCATGCTCTCCATTTTTACCCAGAGGTGATTTCTGCGCAATAGTCAAATTGCGGCAAACAAAGGTGAGTGGTGGATTACCTGGACCGAAAGGAGCTAGTTGATCTACTTGTTCGATCATCTCAGTGGTAATATCCGGAAGGGTTACGATAGCATCTATCCGAATATTCTCTGCAAGTGGAGCTGCAAGAATCATTTGATCAACTGTATGCTCCATCGCAGTACGGAACGAATCAAGATTTTCTAGTAAAAGTGAAAATCCAGCAGCCATTGGATGGCCGCCAAAGCCAATTAACCAATCATGATTTTCTGCCAGGCAGGCTGTAATATCCACTCCTTCGACCGAGCGAGCAGAACCTCTGGCTGGTTCGCCATCTGGTGATGAAATAACCAACGCTGGTTTGTGATATACATCAACCAGCCGGCTGGCAACTATCCCTACTATCCCTCCTGGCCATTCTGGATGTGAAAGGATGAGAACTGATTTCTTTTGAAGTTCAGGATTATTTTCTACCTGGGCGTAAGCAGCCTGAAAGACCTGATCAGTCGTGAATTTGCGTTTGGCATTCATAGCCTCGATCTGACTGACAAACAACCGACATTCATCAGCATTATTCGAAAGAAGCATTTCTACAGCAGGATTTGCATCACCTAACCTGCCAATAGCATTCAGCCGGGGTGCAATTGAAAAACTGATATCCTCTTCGTCAATCCCTCTGGAATCTGTATTGGTAATAGAAAAAAT
>JBDKSY010000025.1:0-11042 GCA_039680395.1 Anaerolineaceae bacterium
TCCAGTCCTTTTTTGGCAAAATCGTCTGCAAAGGTATAATCATTTTGGTGAGTCATTTCTCGTCTCCTATTTTGGTTTGGTAGCTAATCTAGGATACTTCTGACTCACCACTTTTGTTAAGGTTCTAGATTTTACAGAAAATATGTTACATCAACGTTCTTTGTGATGAATTCTTTATTCTTCGATCACATCATATAAATGCGTAAGAGGTTTGCAGAGAGCCTCTTCAATGACATGCACTTTCAGCAAGCGCTGCTTCGTCTGCTCAAGTTTCTCCATGTCATTGGCATGCAGGGTAAACAGGGGGTCGCCTTTTTCTACCTTATCACCCACTTTGTGCAAGATCATGATCCCCACTGCATGATCTACCGGATCACCCTTCCTGGCTCGCCCTGCTCCCAGGTCTACCGAAGCTTCACCCACTTCTTTGGCATTGATGGAATGGATATAACCAGTTTTTGGCACAGGGACAACTTCTATATATTTCGCTTTGGGCAGCAGGTCAAGATTGTCTACAAATCGCACATCACCCTGCTGAATTTTCACCAGGTCTCGGAATTTGGCAAATGCTTTCCCATTGCGGATGACCTCTTCCAGCTTTGATCGAGCTTCTTGCAGATCCTTCGCCTGTGAACCCAATACCAACATATAGCTGCCCACAGTCAGGCAGTGCTCGGTATAATCCACAGGTCCTTTCCCCTGCAGGGTTTCCACTGCTTCTCGTAATTCAAGCGCATTCCCCACTGCACTACCGAGAGGTTGGTTCATATCAGTGACCAGGCAAACAACTCGTTTTCCACTCAACTCACCGATCTTAACCATCAGATGGGAAAGTTTACGGGCTTCCTCGAGTGATTGCATGAAAGCCCCTACGCCAGTTTTCACATCCAGAACAAATGCGTTTGCACCTGCCGCCAATTTTTTGCTCATTACCGAAGAGGCGATCAACGGCAGCGACTGCACTGTTCCGGTAACATCTCTTAATGAATACAGCTTGCCATCCGCTGGCGCCAGGTCAGTAGATTGCCCGGAGAGCACCAGACCAAAGGAAGCGAGTTGGTCGAGGAATTCTTGTTTTGTCAGGTCAACCCGATACCCTGGAATGGATTCGAGTTTATCCAGCGTTCCACCCGTGAAACCTAATCCACGGCCAGACATCTTGCTGACTTTTAATCCGCAGGAAGCGACCAGTGGTAACACGGTTATAGAAGTCTTATCGCCAACACCGCCGGTGGAATGTTTATCAACAGTATCAGGAGCTATCTGGTTCAAGTCCAGAGTGTCACCGGAATGTGCCATAGCCATCGTCAGGTCGGTGGTTTCACGTTCATTCATCCCACGCAACAGTACCGCCATAGCCCAGGCGCTTACCTGATAATCAGGAATATCACCGCGAGTAAATCCGTTGACAAAGAATTCTAACTCTTCGCGGGATAGTTCTTCGCCATCCCGCTTTTTGATAATAATATCCACCGCTCGCATGGGTTACCTCTTTAAAAGAATAGTAACCTTCCGGTTGGGTTCATCGCCTACACTCTCAGTTATCACATCCGGATGGTCGCGCAATTCCAGGTGTATCAAACGTCTTTCACTGGCAGGCATCGGTTCCAAAACCTGCCGTCTTCCTGAGTGAATAGCTTGATCCGCCATTCGATGGGCAAGCTGTCTTAATTGTCGTTCACGTCTCGTACGGTATCCCTGAACATCAATTGATAGTGGAACCCATCTACCCAGTTCTTTACTGACGATCAGACTGGTAATGTATTGCAATGCGTTGAGTACTTCTGATCGGCGTCCGATTAAAATGCTCAAATCTTCACCATGAATATCCACTAACACCTGTGGTTCAGATGAACCGTTTTGTTGTTCGGTATATTTTGTCTCTACTTTTGCATGCACCTTCATACGGGTGATCAATTCCTCAACTACATGCCGGGCTAATTCGAGTGGATAATTCTCATCTTCCACGATAGCCGGGGATGGAGTGGAGACCCGAGCGGGTTCTGCAACAGCAGGTTTTTCGATATCTTCCTTCAGAGAACGAACAACTAATCGAACTCGCGCCTGACGGTTACCAAGCCCAAACAACCCTTTAGCGCCTTGATCCAATACTTCGATATCAACAGCGTCTTCAGTGAGGCTCAATTGTTCCAGGCCGCGCGCTACAGCTTCATCAACTGTAGGGGCAATTACTTCTAATGTTGTTTTTTCAGGACTCATTTCTTTGCCTTTGAGCGATCTGGTTTGGGTAGCTGCTTTTCCTGCGTTTTCATTTTTGGCAGCAGGTTCCTCCAATTCAACTTACCCATGATCGCATATTGAACGATAGATAAAACATTGGAAATCAAGAAATAAAGCGCCAGACCAGATGCCAGGGTAAGTGCCAGATAACCCATTAAGAAAGGCATATAGATATTCATCATGTTCGTCATCATGGCAGTCTGGTCACCAGGTTTATCAGAAGTTGGTGGTTGCATCAACTTTGATTGCATATAAGAAGTGATCAAAACCAGGATGGCAAGAACAGGAATGCCAAAATTGACAAATCCGAGCTTGAGTCGTTCAGGTTCACCCAGGTTCATCCACAAGAACTGGCTGTTCAAAGGGATAATACTCTCGACTTTGAGAAATCCAGAGTATATTTGCCGGGATAAGTTCAACAGATCCATTGGTGTGGTAGCCATTGCCCGAATGATACTCTGGTATAACCCGATGATAATTGGGAACTGGATCAATGTTGGCAGACAGGAAGAAAATGGGTTATATCCCAATTCTTTATACAATTTCATCTGCTCTTGAGCCAGTTTGTCCTTATCACCTTTGTATTTTTCTTGTGCCTCGATCCAGCGTTTATCTTTCTGCATTTCTGCCATTGCGCTTGAACTTTTAATCTGCGAGGCGTTCAATGGATATGTGATCAATCGGATCACAATGGTAAAAAGAATAATGGCTACTCCAAAGTTACCTATTAAATTATAGATAAAGAGCAGCACATTTATGAACGGGGTAATTACAATAGCATCCCACATATCTATATCATCCTATTCCCTTACTTGCCAGGAGTAAAAGTCCATACCTGATTGCCATTGGCATCAAAGCAGGCAAGGAGCTGGCTGCTTTTGGTCAATGCAACCAACACATGATCTTCACTAACTACCAGATTGCTGTAAACTTGAGATTCGACACTCCGAGTCCACAGTTTGCTTCCTTCTGGAGAAATAGAAATTACATCTCCACTTTCTGTTGCAAAAACCAATCCAGTAGATAAAATAGCACCACCAGAAATAACTGGGCTACCCATGTCAGTAGACCAGATTTTCTTACCTGTGGCTGCATCCAGGGATGTCACAAAACCATCATTATCACCAAAAAAGAGCTTTCCTTCATAAAGAAAAGGTTGTGACCAGACGGCATCTGTTGTTGCATATTCCCATGCCAGGCTGCCAGATGCAGCATTGACAGCCAGTACCTTATTGCCAAGCGTAGTGATATATACCAGGCTGCCATCCTCTGATAGGATTGGAGCTGTCATTGCAGCAGCACCCATATCCATTTCCCAGATCTTCTCACCATCTTTTAACTGAAGAGCATACAATTTTTTATCCATAGATGCGAGGTAAACACTGGTGCCATCTGAAACCGGGCTGACCCAGATCGCCGCTGAAGTATGGAATTTCCATTGCAGCGCTCCATTCATATTCATTGCATACAAATCTCCATCAGTAGAAGGAGCTAGAATATTATCATTTGCTGTTATTGGAGAAGCAATATAGCGGGTTTTGGATTGTTCAAAAGTCCAGCTTTGTGTGCCAGTATTGGTATTGATGCTTCGCAGCACACCGCCATAATCCCCTGCTAAAGCCTGGGTATCCAGGGCTAACACAGGAGAATACAACAAATTTTTGGCATTAGCCTTCTCGGGATATTGCCATTTGAGGGTTCCATCACTCACTCGTAAGGCGTAGATCACCTGGTACGATAAATAGACGGTATCACCTTGCACACTAACCCCTGGCCAATTATTCATCGAAACGCCACCACCTGCGCATCCGCTTAACACCAGGCTGGCAATGATGATCATTCCAACCAGCAGTAGATATTTTCTTTTAGATTCTTTCATTTGCACTCATCGTTTTCATGGAATGGTGAGGATCATCCTGTTCTGGAACCGGATCGTATCCTCCTTTGCTGAATGGGTTACATCGAAGCACTCGCCAGATTGCCAGTGTCGAACCCTTGATTACACCAAACCGATAAATTGCTTGATACCCATAATGAGAGCAAGATGGATAATATCGGCATGTATTCGGTGGAAGAGCAGGCGAAATGACAGCCTGATAAATACGTATAAGACTTAGTAGCAACCAGCGCGGCAAGGTGCCCAGGGTTACTTTTAAATCACGTAGACGCGGTTCATCATGGTATAAGCCGCGTATCTCTTGTTCAGGAATCATTTCTTTCTGCATTTGATATCAGTCTTGCTCTGAAAAACAGGCTGGCAAGCGCAGTATATAACTCATTATACTCTGCCTGCTTAGCTTGATTCCGCACGATAACCACTGCATCCCAGGTATTTTCGGTATTCTCCATCCAGGGCCCAGCGATGGAACGAATGCGCCTTTTCACCTGGTTACGAGCTACTGCGGACCCAAATCCCCGATGAACAGTAATGCCTAATCGGGATGTTTTGACTTCACCACGCATAACCAATAACACAAAAAGCGGATGCGTATATGCTCTTCCAGAACCGCGCACCCGCTTAAAATCACTGGTGTGTTTGAGGCGAAACCTGCGTTTCACCTTTCGTTTGCCTGCCCGTTTTACTGGTAGCCTGTTTGCATATTGTTTTCACAAAGGTAAACAGCCTTTTACCAGATATCTGGTTCCTGTAATAAATTACCAACGCACGTTTTTCACGTGGTTGTTTTTCGACACCGTCAGCTTCGCGCGACCTTTTTCACGTCGGCGTCGCAATACTTCTCGTCCGTCTGCCGAAGCCATACGGGCACGAAATCCGTGTACTCGCACCCGGCGACGAATTTTTGGTTGGTAAGTCCGTTTCGGCATTTTACTTCCTTTCGATTCCTGATTTACATGAACGGCTATTATAACCTATGCCAGCGGGCTGGTCAATTGACCGTTCCAATTTACTAATGACCATTATGGTTGTTATGACTATTATGATTATTATTCCGAACAGGTGACATCAACAGATCAGATAACTGTTTTGCGCCTTGCGGATCAACAATGGCAAGCACCTCATCGTCTGCTTTAAAAGCAGTGATCCCGCGCGGCAGCATCACTTCGCCATTGCGAATGATTGCTGCAATCACACAACTTTCAGGTAATCCCAGATCCTTGATGGCAATTCCAATACCAGGAGCCCCCTCGACAATTTTCTCTTCAACCAGGCTATAATTGCCGCGGCGAAGTTTGAGCAAAGTCATCATATCGCCCAGCGACATTTCTTCCTGAATAAGGCTTGCCAGGATCTCTGCCTGGTTCAAGGCTACATCCACTGAAAACAACTCGTTAAATAACCATGCATTCCGTGGGTTGTTCACACGAGATATGGTTCGTGGAACATTGTACTGACTGCGAGCAAAGTAAGCCAATATTAGATTGACTTCATCTCTGGTTGTGCAGGCAGCCAATACATCTGCATGTTGAATACCAGCCTGCTCTAATACATCGGGGTGGGTTGGATCACCTTCGATAATTACTTCTGTTGGCAATTCGTGATGAACACTACTTAATATATCCTTCCGATTGTCTATGATCCTGATCTCATGATTCTGCTGGATCAACAATCTGCCCAACTGTGAACCTGTACGCCCGCCACCTGCTATTACGACAAACATTTATACCTCCGCTCGTGCGTTGAGACGTCTTCGCACTTCTTCAATACCAGAAAACGTAGCACTGACATGAACAAGATCATCTTCTGCAAGAATAAAGTCGCCATCAGGGAATTGGGCATTACCAGCTCGTGTGACAGCTACCACAATGCATTCTGGAATATTAAATAACTCTTTTAATTTTATCCCCGCGCAGGTCGAAGGCATGAACAGTTCATAAACCTCTACCTCGCCATTTCCGGCAGAAAGTACTGGACGAATCTCAGGATGGGAGATCAATTCCTCTAACCTTTGCGCGCCCCAGATGCTCGAGCTGACTGTTTGAATTCCAAACCGCTCAAAAACAGGTCTCACCTGCGGATCATAATTTCGAGCTACAACACGTTTTAACTTATAAAAGCTGTTAGCGATATGAGCCACGGCGATATTAAGGCTATCGTCATTGCTCACGGCTGCCAATGCATCCGCTTTTTCAATTCCAGCACGATGCAGTACATCCTGGTTCAGCGCATCCCCTTCGATCAACCGACCATTAAAATCTGCCGGCAGATTGTTAAATGCATCTTTCACATGGTCAACAACAGCTACTTCATGCTTTGCCAAATACAGCCTGTAAGCCAGTTCTGATCCAAAACGTCCACAACCTACAATAATAACTTTCATACTTTCCTTTCAATGCACATCATTCTACTTGATAGGGAACTTCAATGATAACGATTTCTGAACGATCAAGCAGGACTTTCCGCAGCGTATCTGCGGTACGCATATGAAGCAACTTGTTCCACCAATGCTTGGGGTTGAATTGGGGCATCACAAGAGTGATATTCTCATTCGGCTTAAGCTGGCTATCTATTTCATTAATATAATCTAAAAGTGGTTCGATCATTAAACGATAGGGCGATTCAAGGATTAATAATCGGATCCCTTCACCCCATATCTCCCACTTTTCGCGAACCTTCTCTGCCTCAACCGGATCTATAGATACATGCACCGCGGTAATATCATCCGAGAGTGTTCGAGCATAACGCAATGCTGCCAACGTGCCGCGATGAACGCCGCTGATGGCAAGGATCACCCGGTTGCGAGTCATCAAAGGCGGTGTAGTGAAATTATCCAGGCTTAATCTTCGAGCCAGATTACGATAATGAATATGAATTCCATAAAAAGTAGCCACAAGGATGGGAATTAGAACGATGATGATCCAGGCGCCATCTTTGAATTTGGTGAAGGCAAAAATGAAGGCAACCAATGCGGTGACCAATGCTCCAAAACTGTTGATGAGCATTTTTGCAACCCAACTTTTGTCATATTTCAATACAGAACCGCGTTCCTTTATTTCCTCCCCTGCTTTCAATTTGCCAGATTTCCACCATCGTACCGCCATTCCGGTCTGCGAAAGCGTAAACGACATGAAAACACCAATCGCATAGAGGGGGATCAATCCACTTACACTCGCGCGGAAGATGATTACCAGCACACAGGATATCACTGCGAGAGCAGAGATTCCGTACGAGTAAACCAACCGGCTGCCACGATAAGTGAATTGATGGGGTAAGAAACCATCTTCAGCGACCAGCGCACCAAGACGCGGAAAACCCGCAAATGCAGTATTACCTGCCAGTACCAAAATGATCGCAGTGAAAGCAATGGTTGCCAAATAAATAAAGCCTTTTCCACCAAATACGGTGCGGGCTAATTGTGAAATGACTGTTTCAGCTTCTGAAGGCATAGCCTGTATATGATATGCCAGGAAAGTGATCCCGAATAATAATGATCCTAATATCAATGACATCCAGATCAGGGTAATACCAGCATTTTTCGTGCGTGGCTCTTTGAAAGCAGTGATCCCATTCGAGATAGCTTCTACTCCGGTAAGAGCTGATGTTCCATTGGAGAATGCTCGCAGGATCAGGAAAAGGGAGACTCCTTCAATCATTTTTATATCCATCACAGGTGGGTTTTCGACAAAACCCAATGTCCCTGCGACCAGGCGAATGATCCCAACGATCACAGTAGCATACATGAAAAAGACAAACAGATAGATCGGTACCGCAAATGCCCTGCCCGATTCACGCACCCCCCGTAGGTTCAGAAGCATTACGAAAATGATGAAAACTATAGCAAGCTCTACCCGGTAGGTAAATAGGAATGGAAAGGCAGAGACGATCTGTGCCACTCCGGATGAGATGGATACCGAGACGGTTAGAATATAATCTGTCAAAAGTGAAGCTGCTGCAACCAGTGCGGGCATATCACCGAGATTATCACGAGCTACGATATATGCACCGCCACCACCAGGGTATGCATGGATGGTCTGTTCATATGACAATGTTAGCAGGATCAGGAGTCCAATGATGGCGATCGCAATAGGTACTGAATACTTCAGCGCAGCCATACCCCCAAACACGAGGATTGCCAGCATTTCTTGTGTGGCGTAAGCAGTGGATGAGAGTGCATCGGAGGCAAAAACAGCCAGACCAATGAATTTACCAATCGTTTGATGCGGTGCATCTGCGGTTTGAAGAGGTCTACCAATCAACCAGGTTGACAGGCTTCTTGGAGGTTTGTATCCAGCCGTGCGACGCAAAACAGTCGTTCCGCGTTCATCATCAATATTCATTTTGCAAAAATTTCCGGAAATGCCGGTACCTTTCCATACAACACATGGTTACAAAGCATGAGATTGTATCAACTTCTTATTATAACGTCAATTATATTTATCATAATATTTACCGATATAGCTTGCTTTTTTTGTTATCTGCCAAGGTATCAATGAACAAAATATCAAGCTGATTGGCTTAACAGTTTTCGGATACAATCTACTTGAAAAGTTATGAGATCAATTTCACAGTCTGGATTATGGTTTCGCATTGCACTTGTCTGCTTCCTGCCCTGGCTGCTGCGGGTAAATGTTCTTGCTCATCCGCTTGAGGAAGCTATGCAGACCGTGCGTCAGGCAGAATCGCTGCATCAACCAGAGAAAAGTCTGGCTGCCTGGTATCAAGTATTGTCTTTTGAGCCCTGGCAGAGAAATGGCTGGCTGCAGGTAAGCACTATCGAAAGCAGTCTGGGAAACCTCCCAAAAGCCATTCAAGCTCTAGAGCAAGTTGCAGACCTGGAAAAGCTCTCTCCTTCTCAAATGATAACGCTCGCAAATTTATATGTGACTGCAGGAGATGATACCTCTGCGAAGAGGCTATTGGATGAACTGGAATCTCAACCCAATCCGGATACATCCATGTACGCAAGCCTTGTAGAACTGGCCAAACTCCAGTGTGATCAGAAAAAAGAGATGCAGTACCTGCAGGATTGGTCTACGAAGTATCCATCCGATCCATATCCGCTTTATGAACTTGGGCTGCTTATGAGCATCAATGATCCTCAGCAATCTCTGGTATTTCTCACCCGGGCTGCTGAACTGGATGCTGCTTACCAGCCTGCCCTCCACGCACTTCAACCAATACTCTCTTTTCCTGACCCGGATCAACCTGCCTATAACCTGGTTCAAATCGGCCGAGCTCTTGGCAATTTGGGAGAATGGTATCTGGCAGGTGATGCTTTTTCCCAGGCAGTCGTTCAAGAACCTGAATATTCAGAAGCCTGGGCATTTCTTTCCGAATCCCGCTACCAGACCGGGCTGGATGGCAGCTCAGAAATAGAAAAAGCGCTTACCATCAATCCAGATTCTGTTGTAGCCAACGGAATTGCAGCAATTCAGATGCGAAGGCAGGGAAAACCCGATCAGGCATTGGTTGCTCTGTATCGGGTTGCCAGAATGGAACCCGAACAGGGTATCTGGCAACTGGAGATTGCCAACACACTGGTAGAAATGGATGCGATTGCCGAAGCGTACCCGCATTATGTTTTAGCTACACAACTTGAACCTGAAAATCTGCAATTCTGGTTAAGTTTGGCAAATTACTGTGCTTCGACCGGCATCCATCTACATGAAAGCGGTCTGCCCGCCGCTCGCAAAGCCATTCTGTTAGATGAAAATAACCCCAACAGTCTGGATAGCATGGGGAGCATCATGGCTGCATTGGGCGATATGAGCAACAGTATTCGTTACTTCGAAGCAGCACTATATTACCAAACTGACCATGCAGGTGCTCATCTTCATCTGGCACAGGTGTATCTTGGACTTGGAGATGCAAAACATGCTGAAGAGCATCTTTCTCTGGCTCAAAGTTATGGAATTAACGATCCTGAGATCCAGTATTCTGTCGCTCGTCTGTTCAAACGATATTTTTCACATCCCTGATAGCTTTTCCACTCGCATCTCTTCCTATTCTATGGTATAAGCACCTTCATGCGTGTATTTCTAGACTCAATCGGTTGTCGCCTTAACCAAAGCGAGATCGAGAAGATTGGTAACCAGTTGATCATGGCTGGTCATACCCTGGTAGATACCCCCCAGGATGCTGATTTTGTGATCGTGAATACCTGTGCGGTCACAACCGAAGCTGCTTCCGATTCTCGCCAGAAGATCCGTCAGGCAGGACGGAACCCACAGACAGAAATCATAGTGACGGGTTGCTGGGCAACTATGGAACCGGATGCAGCAGGGTTGCTCCCCGGTGTGAAGTATGTTGTGCTGAATGAAAAGAAAGATACTATTACCGATCTTTTCCTCAAAGAGAAAGCAACAGAAGAATTTGAGCTGGAACCACTCATCCGGAAGCCCCTTCCCGGGGTCCATTCGCGTACCCGGGCTTTTATCAAGACTCAAGATGGATGCAATAATTACTGTACTTTTTGCGTTACCCGCCTGGTACGCGGTACCAGCCGCAGCATGCCTGTATCAGAAGTACTGGCAGATATTCATCACGCGGTGAATGGCGGGGTGCAGGAGGTTGTTCTGACAGGTGTGCAATTGGGATCGTGGGGTCAGGAATATGACCCTGCCCAACAACTCGGAGATCTGATCGAGAGAATATTGGATGAAACTTCCATCCCTCGTCTGAGAATGTCATCCATTGAGCCCTGGGATCTGGATGAAAAATTCTTTGCCTTGTGGCAGGATCCACGCTTATGCCGGCATTTTCATTTACCTTTGCAATCTGGCGCGGCTGCCACCCTTAAAAGAATGGCACGCAAGATCACACCCGAAGATTACCGGTCTCTTCTTCAGATGATCCGCCGGTTGATCCCTGATGCAGCCATTACCACTGACATCCTGGTAGG